>JAQUUP010000013.1 GCA_028693815.1 Candidatus Omnitrophota bacterium | reverse complement strand
ATTGTCCCCGTACAAAACAGTTGAAGCGCCTTTTAGAATTTCAATGCGCTCAATCGAATCAAGACTAATCTGCCCCCAATCAGCGCCAGAAAGATCAACCTGGTTTGTCCTTCGCCCGTCAATCAAAACCAGCACATTGGTTTTGCTTGTTTCGCCAAACCCACGAATATCCATATTGACACCCTTCGGATTACCTAAATAATTAGCAACAAAAATACCGCTCTGAGTCCCAATAATTTCAGGCACAGATGTTGCCGTTGATTGTTCAATATCCTCTCTTGTAACAACAGAAACACCTTGTGTCACGTCTAAAATGTTTAAACTATTTCGGCTCGCTAAAATATTAATTTCTCCTAAATCAAAATCATCAATTGCAAAACAAATGCTTGGAATTAAAAAAACCGTGATCAATAAAAAACCTATTCTTTGTTTCATTTTCTGTCTTTCTTTTAAATACTTCTGCTTTTACGGTGGAAGTGTTTACCCAGAAAGTATCCTTCGCGTTACCAGAGAAATCCTTTAGAAACTTCCAAAAAAACTCTACGTCGCCTGATTAAAATCAGGCTCCTTAAGAGTCTTCTTTTCGTCTTCCTTAAAAACATAAAGAGTGAAAATATCCTCGTCGCTTACAGCTCCTCAGGATGTTCTGTCCGCCTTCTCTTTAAAACAATAGCAGTCGGCAAACAACAAAAAAAAGACTCCCAACCGAAAAATTCAGCTGGGAGTGCATCCTCGAAACTCTAGTCCTCAACATTTATTCCTGCACTGTTTTCTCGCAGCACAAAAATACGTAGTCTTTAGGAAGGCATTCTGGCTCCTAGAAAAATTTCTAGTTACAGCAGCGGGACTGCATCTGGTTTTCACAGATTTTCCCTTTTAAGTCCTTTAATTTCTTTAAGGACGC
The DNA here is from genome assembly GCA_028693815.1 of Candidatus Omnitrophota bacterium. Classification (NCBI taxonomy): domain Bacteria; kingdom Pseudomonadati; phylum Candidatus Omnitrophota; species Candidatus Omnitrophota bacterium. The sequence goes on along the minus strand of JAQUUP010000013.1, from coordinate 49,461 downwards.
CTAAAGCAAACCCCTTTAGAGAAAAAATTCTCTAACAAAAAAGGGGTAAAAAAGTTTTAAAGAACGTGCGCAAAGCGAGTCTGCTTTATTCGCTTTGCTAAAATTTCATAAACTCCAAAAAATACAATACTATATCCAATTGTGCTTAAAAGAGTCATTCTAAAAAATGGAATCGCAAGCATAAAACAAGTCGACAACCCTTTAAGCGTTAAAGGATAATATCCTGACAACCAAACACCAAAATTTGTGATCACAAAAAAAACAAATGCAGACACAAGGCTAGAAGCAATAACATTTTTCGCACTCTTTTTATTGCGAAGCCAAAGTCCAATCGCAGATATCAACAATAAACTACCCCACGTAAAAATCATCACAGAATGCGCTCCTAAAATAATGTCTGTTGCCATCATTAAAAAAACAGGAAAAATCATCGCATATTTCTTATCAAGATAAACACCGCCAAAAAGCACAAGGGCAAGAACTGGCGTAAAATTTGCCGGATGAACAAACAGCCTCATCGCAACACCAAAAATTAATAATCCAAATGCCAACATAATAAACTCCTTTTTTAAATTTAATTCATTGTAATATTGATTCAAAACAAAATCAATTTAAAATATCTGAAATTCCATTAGACTGGAATGAGCCATTCTACTTCTCGTAAAAGCTCTTCAACCTTAAAAGGCTTTGTCATATACTTTTGTGCCCCCACCACCTTGCCAATAAGACGATCCGCATCATCTTGAAGCGCCGTTAACATAATAATGGGAATCGACTCATCTTTACTTTCTCGACGAATCTTTCGACACACCTCAAATCCATTTAATTTAGGCATTTTTAAATCAAGCAAAATTAAATCTGGCGCCTCTGTTAAATACTTCTGATACCCTTGCTCTCCATCAAAGGCTTCAATAACTTCATACCCTGCCTTCTTAAAATGAACTTTTAAAAGAGTCACCAAATCTTTTTCATCATCAACAATCAAAATTTTCTTTTTTCGATCAGACAAAGCAGTCATTTGTTGATAAAAAAATTCAAAAAACTTTTTTTCATCCTCGCTATCAGTCTTAACAATTTTAACACCCACCCGATACAAATCAAAATCATCCAATTTTAATGCCCATGCCGCTGCGGCCCTCAACAAAATCTCCTGACCCTCTTTGACTTGAATAAATAAATCAATTTCTTGTCCTTTTTCTATCTTTAATTCAGAACGAAAACAAATACCCTCCGCACTTAAATTGATTGTTGTAATCTCAAAGGATTCTTCTGAATTATCCGAAAATTTAAAGCGACCAGGAAAATTAACATCTACTCTTTTATAAGCTCTTTTTTCTGTCATTTTAGATTATCTCCTTGTATTATAATCATCCATTCACAAGATGACTTGACTCCCCACAAAAAAAATCAACAATTTTCTTAAACATCTTTTCAAAAAATAACAACTATCCAACACTCGAAACAGGAATTGTAACAAAAAATTTAGACCCTTTGCCAACTTCGCTCTCAACAGTTATTTTAGCGCCATGCCTTTCAAGTATCATATAGGCTGTGCTTAATCCCAATCCAGTTCCCTTGCCCGGATCTTTTGTTGTATAAAACGGTTCGAAGATTTTGTCCTTAACCTCTTTTGGCATTCCACTACCCGTATCTGAAACCTCTACAATCACTTCCTTTTTATCTTCCTGCACATCCTCTGTAATATATGTCTTGATGCTGATCTCTCCTTTGTCTTCAATCGCATCAAACGCATTGCCAAATAAATTAAAAAAGACCTGTTCCAATAAAATCTTATCAGCCTTAACAACAATTTCTTTATCCGTAAACTCCGTGTTAAAAACAACATCCTTATTTTTAAATGTTCCCCTAGAAAGAGAAACAACATTATCCAGCGCTTGATGCAAAGAAATATCAGATAATTCCATCTGGGAGTATCTTGAAAAATTAAGAAGCTCTACGACAACCTTGTTCGCACGTTCAGCCGCATCAACGATCATTTTCAAATGCTGCTGACCTTCTTCCCCTAAATCGCGTATTGTTTCCTCTAACATCCCAACGCTTAGCAAAATAATCGATAAAGGATTTTTAACTTCATGTGCAACGCCAGCAGAAAGCTGACCAATCGCTGCCATCTTTTCTGATTGCAAAAGTTGCTGCTGCGCCTGCTTTAACTGCTTATGAACTTTCTGAAGATCTAAAAACATCGCCTCAAGCTTTTGCTCTGCTTCTTTGCGTTCTGTAATCTCTGTGCCAATACATAAAATTTCTTTTGTACCAGAATCTGTAAAAATAACCTTGTTTGTCCAAGCAACCCACATTCGATATCCATCCTTGCGCATGTTTTGGTTTTCATTAAACGCATACTTCTCAGGATAAACGCAAATTTCTTCAATCATTCGCTTTAGATCTTGCCCCGAATCATCTGTCTCGGGAACAATAGTGCCAACAACACTCTTGCCCAAAATTTCCTCTTGTTTATACCTAAAGAATTTCTGAGCAAACTCATTTAAAAAAGAAACCCTTCCTTCTTGATCCATACGCAAAATAATACTATTAGCGCTTTCAACTAGCTCCCGATATTTTTCTTCACTTTTTTTAATCGCCATCTCATCTTCTTTACGCTTTGTTATATCGCTCATCGTGCCAATCATTCGATTGGCAACACCATGTTCATCTGTCAAAAAAACGCCATGCTCCTCAAGATAAATATAATGACCATCTTTTTGACAAAATCGATACTCAACATCAAAAGGCTGCAAATTCTTCATTTTCTCATTAAACCTAGATACCACCTCAGTCCTGTCATCTGGATGAATATGCGAAACCCATTCATCTGAATCAACATGTAAATATTCTTCCGGAGTATATCCTGTGACCTTTTCAATCGCCCCTGACCAATAAACTCTTTGCGAAACAAGATCGTGGTCATAAATAAGCTGTCCGGTCTGTTCTGCCATAACACGATAACGATCTTCACTTGCCATCAAATCTTCTTCTGTTCGAATGCGCGCAATAACACCGCCTAAGCGCGCCGCAATAATCTCAATAGCATTTCGCGTTAAAAGAGAAATATCTTTATAAAAATGAGATGAAAGAAAAATAATCGCCACCACTTCTCCTCGATCTTCAACCGGAGTAATCGCAACGCCACGCAGACCTTCATTTCGGCGGACTCCATCTAGTTGAGCAGCAACTTCTGAATAAAGACCATAAACCGCACGCCCTTCTAAGACACACTGCACTTTCTCCTGACTAACATCTAAATTCTCACAAATAGCTGCAAACTCTTCAGTAAATCCTTTTTGAATAATTAACCTTGGCTTCTTTGTTTCTTTTTCGATTAAATAAATCGCTCCAGAATCAAACTCCTCAATCTGCAACATAATTTGCAAAAGATCTTCAGAGGCATTCTTTAGATTATGCCTAGCAGATAACATAATCCCTAAGTCTCTTTGCAAAGAAATGATCTTTTCACTTTTTCGTCGCTCCGTAACATCCTCTCCTGAGCTTAGGATACCGATGCATTGACCATCTTCTCCTTTAAGCGATGAATTGCTCCAAAGAATGTTTCTTTCTTCCCCCCGCTTTGTTAAAATTGAATTTTCATAATAGCGCAAAAGTTCAGTCTCACCTGCCATCAAGCGAGCATGAACTTCTTTTATGCGTTTCGCATTCTTTTGAGGCAAAAACAAATCAAACCAATTCTGTCCTAGAATTTCTTCTTTGCGATAGCCTAAAATCTCGCATCCTCGTTCATTAATTAAAATAATATTTCCTTCTATATCTAGCGCTACCATCATAACGCCAGCAATATCCAAATATTGTCTCGCAAGATCCTTCTCTCGCCTAAGGGCATCCTCAATTCTTTCTCGCCTTAAGATTTCACGATCAAGATCATTCTTGCTAGCCGTAACATCTTTAAGATTGATCGTCATCTGATTAAACGCTTCGGCCAATTCACCAAGTTCATCCTGAGTATCCGCCTGAATCACAATATCCAAATTTCCCTTTCCAACTTCAGATGTTGCATTTCTAAGTTTAATTAACCGACTCGAAATCGAATCAGAAATGATAAATCCAATTAAAATTGAAAGACCCATCGCAATCAAAGAAACAATGAGGATAATACTTTTTATTCGATTAATATCAGAAAAAACTTCGTCCCCTTTAAAAGACAAAACTAAAACCCATCCCAAGCCTTTATAATCACCAAACCCTCTTGATTGCGAATACGCAACAAGTTTTGTTTCCTGATCTTTTTCTTTTATAACAAAATAACGAGGGTAATCACTCAGAAATCTTTCAAAAGATGAAAAAGAACTCTGCCCCTGGACTGTTTTCAAAAAATGTGTTTTGAAAGGATAGATTAACTCTCCATTTCTTGTAAAAAGCTGAAAATCTGGAATAGCAATTTGTAAATCTAAAAATCCTATCGTTGGCTCAATTTCAGCTTGCTTTACAGAATCAATAATATCAAAAACTCCGTCAAGATTAAAAACAACTTTTAAAACACCTAAAAAATCTCCATTAACATCATTAATTCTTAAGCAGAAGTTAATTGCATTCATATTAGAGCTCGCATCAAAATTAACATCCTCCACAAACAGCCCTTTTTCTTTTGCCTGAATCCACCAGTTTTCGTCAGCCTGATAATAATCCGTTGTCATTGAAGTTTGTGCAATGTTAACCCCATATCGATTCGTAATAAAAGCCTCTCCAAAAACAGGATATCCGTATTCACCAGAATAAAATAACAATCGATTTCTAAGAAGCTGTGCCAAAGGATTTTCTAAAGAATCAGAAATGAACAAAGGCATTTCCCCTTGTCCAATTTTATCCCAAAGTTTTTCATGCTCCTTAACATAGGATGGGAAATCTTCAATCTTAGAAAATTCTTTATTAGAGTCTCGAAGACTTTTCTGGAAATTTGGATCAAAAAAGATTTCGCGAAAGGCTTGAATTTTATTAAAGATATCTCTATCGATCTTACCCAATGTTGTTCGAGCCAAAACAGCAGAACTTTTTCCAATATTTTTTTCAAGCGCTCGACGACTTATGTTCGTCGCCACATAACCGACAACCGCTAGAAGAAAAACAACAATTAAAAAACCTAAAATTAATTTGATACCTATTTTCATAATCAGACGCTAAAATACGCTCCCAATAAAAAAACACCAACAACAATTAAAAAAGAAAGCAAGCTTACAGCGAATGCTTTCATTCCCTGCCTAGAAAATACACTTTTAAAACTCGCGCTTAACCCAATCGCCGCCATCGCAACGCTCCAAAATAATGTCAAAATAATTTTTAACACTGGACGAAGAGGCTCAACAATAGGAAAAAATGTAAAGATCAGGCCTCCTAACAAAAACCCCCACAGATACCAAGGAACATAAAGTCTCCCTTTAGAAAAACTTGCAAATAACGGAATTAAAAATAATAATCCTGAATATCGAATCGCCTTAACCGAAATAGCTAACAATTTTATATAGTCTGGAAAATCTCGAACAGCAACTTTAACAAAGCCAGTAAATTGTAAAACACTGCCAGAAAGAACACCATAATCGACATCTGACATTTTAAGCCATAAAGAAACTAGCGGCAAAATAACAAACAAACCAATCATTCCAGAAATAAAAATCGGAACCAAACTAACAGAAACTTCATCCGGATCAGCATCGATAGCTTTCGAGGCAATGACAACCGCAGAAGCGCCACAAATAGCAGAGCCAGCCGTCAAGAGATACCCCACTTTTTCCTTAAGCCTTAAAATGGAAGATAAAAAAGTACAGAAATAATGTAAATTATAAAAACAAATAGAATCAAAAAAATAAAGTCAAACTTAATAAATGCAAATGTTTTAAAATTTAGATTAACGCACCCGTACAGAACAACTCCAATCGGAATAAATAAAGTCGGGGCACGATCAATGCCGGAAAAGCATTGCTTAGGAATGCGAAAAAAGGAATTGATAAAAATGCCAAATAAAAGAGCAACAAAAAGAGGATCCAATAGAGGGTTCAAAGTAATTTCTTGAAGAAAAAAAGCCGCAAGTCCAACAACAAGGGCAAGAAAAATACCACATTTATTTTCTGATATTTTCATTTGATTTTCCATCGACTGCCCTTCTCTTTTTCAAGTTTTGAGATCAACTCTAAGGTGCAAACACATTATACCGCAAAAAACTATAAACAAAAAAGGCTTTTAAAAATCTTATCTTTACAACTTTTCAAAGAAAACAAGCTTCGCTGAGCCACAAGATTGGGCACAATCCGCACATAATGTTGTTTTGCATTCAATGACTTTCTTTTGGATAAATCCTTTCTCAACTAAAATATCCAGCATTTTCTCCATAGCCGTTGGCTCAACTTGAAAATATGTCGAAAGCTCTTCCAAGGATAAAATCTTTTGCTTCTCAAATAATTCTTTTATTTTAATAAGCATATTCTTAATATTATAAATATTTCTTAAAGTAATCTTTTATAAAAATAAAGCACGAGAAAAGCATCATACCAATAAAAAGAATCCAACCCAATGATTCTATCGGATGCATATAAAAACGAGCTGTCTGATAAAACAAGACTGCGACAGACCAGCCCAGCAAAGAAGAATAAAGAATGCTAAAAATCATCCATTTTAAATTCAGCTCAGCATTAATTGCCGCAATTGTTGCAATACAAGGCATATAAAGAAGAACCATCAAAAGATATGCAAAAGCCCCTACTTTTCCATCAAAATTTTGAATCAAAGAAAACCGAAAACTTCCCGATATCTCATTATTATTAACACGGTCTTCTTTAGAAGAAAATGGAAGGTTTAATTTTTCTATATTTTCTGGAACAGATAAAAATGCCTGTTTTATCCTCAAGCCAAAATTAAAATTTTCATCAAGACCTTCTCTATTCTCAGTTCTTCTATACAATGAATCTAGCGTGCCAACAACGGATTCTTTAGCAAAAACTCCTGTAAAAATTCCAATAACAGCTGGCCAATTCTCCTGCCTTATTCCCATTGGTTTAAAGACCGGAAGCACAAATTGTCCTCCTTGCTTTAAAACAGACCCGCTCCCCTGCTCTCTTAAATTCGATCCTCCCGAAAAAGCATATAAAAGATTTAAAAGCACAACAACAAAAAGGATCGCTTTTCCAGCTTTAAAAATAAATCCCTTAAGCCTTTCCCATGTATGCACCAAGATGCCTTTCAGAGTGGGCTTATGATAGGGAGGAAGTTCCATAATAAAAGCGGAAGGGTCTCCCTTTAAAACAGTATTTTTAAGCAAAAAAGCTGTCATAATAGCACAAAGAATTCCAATCACATACAGAGCAAAAATAACCAACCCTCCGTTAGAAGGGAAAAAAGCAGCCGCAAAAACTGCATACACAGGCAATCTTGCACCACAAGATATAAAAGGATTAATAACAACCGCTAAAGTACGATCACGAACACTTTCCAATGTTCTCGTCGACATAATAGCAGGAACATTACATCCAAAACCCATTAGCATCGAAACAAAGGCTTTTCCTGGGAGCCCAATAGCACGCATCAGCCCATCCATAACAAAAGCAGCCCGCGCCATATATCCTGAATCTTCCAAAATTGCTAAACAAAAGAACATAAAAAATATTGTCGGAACAAATGTCGCAACCGTTTGAATTCCTCCCCCCAGCCCATCGGCTAAAAATACTTTAAGAATTTCTGGAGCATTAATAAGTGTCAAAATATTTCGAAAACCATCTACAAAAATCGCACCAAATGAAAGATCAAAAAAATCAACAAAACATCCTCCAAAACTAATCGTTATCCAAAATGTTAAATACATTGCTAAAAGAAAAATCGGAATACCCAAATATCGATTCAGCGCAAATTTATCAATCAAATCGGAAATATCTCGTCTCACCACCCTATTTTTAATAACAACTTTTTTACACAAAGAATTGATAAATCCATAGCGACTATCGGCAATAATAATATCGGCTTGTTCCCCTAAGATTTCCTTAGATCTTTGCTGAACATCATTAAGAATATCAAACAAAGGATTTTTAACGCGCGTCTCTTTAAGAAAATCTTTTTCTTCCAAGAGCTTAGTCGCTATCCACCGGGAATTCCCTTCAAAATCTTTTTTATCCTCTGGGTTATTTTTAAGAAATAACGAGATCTCTTTTATGCCTTGCTCAATCTCCTTCGGAAAATAAATGTTTGACTTAGATACTAATTTTTTATTTAAAGCATCTTCAATCAAATCCTTTGCATCGTCAATACCTTGATCTTTGCTAGCAACCGTACAAGAAATCGGCACATTTAAATTTCTTGAAAGCTCTTCAAGCTTAATGCGAATTCCCAAAGATTTCGCAATATCCATTTTATTTAAAATAACAACACAAGGAACACGCATTTCAATAAGCTGTATTGTTAAATATAAATTACGCTCAAGATTTGACGCATCAACAATATTGACCACCAAATCTGGTTTTTGATGAAGGATATATTCTCGAGCAATCTTCTCATCTAAAGAAGACGCTGACAAAGAATAAATACCTGGAAGATCAACAACCAAAACAAACCTTCCTCTGTACGTATAGCTTCCTTCTTCGCGCGAAACTGTGACACCTGGCCAATTGCCTACTTTTCGCCTAGATTTTGTTAGAATATTAAATAATGAAGTTTTGCCGCAATTTGGGTTTCCAACCACAGCAATAATTGATTTTTTCTTCATATTCTTTAAGGTTTATAAACCAAGATTTGTTTTGCTTCGCCTCGACCGATCGCAATACGCGCGTCTTTAAGCTCTAAAACAATTGGTCCAAAATGTGAATTTTTGATAATTTTAAAATCTCCATTAGGAACAAGCCCCAAATCCATCAAACGCTTACGAAGAGCCGCGCCTCCTTGCATCTTTGCCAGGCGAACAGTTTGGTTTTCAGAGACAAGAGTAATAGGAACAATTTCATTAGTTGTCTTTTGGCATTGATCACAAACACCATAAACTTCTAGCTTATGAAATAACGGTCGGCATCCTTTCTGAAAAATTAAAGAATTCTGAAGCGATTCAAGCTGATCACTTGTAAACTCCATAACTTTATTACATTTTACGCAAACAAAATGATCATGGTGATTTTCAGAATGCAACTGCTCATACCGTTTAAAATTTTCTCCTTCAAACTGAAGTTCAGAAGCAAATCCTATCTCAGAAAATAATTTTAATGATTTCTCAACATCTGATTTATCAATATCAACTCCCTTATTTTGAAGAATTTTATAAAAATCTTCAACAGACACATGATCTTCACATGAAGAAAATTCCCGAATAATATCAGGACAAATATTTTTATCAATACGCCCCTTATTATGCAAAAGATCGCAAAGATGATCCTGTACCTCTCTAGAAATAATATGAAAATCTCCGTATAACATAGCTATCCTTTTGTTTTTCTTTTAAAACTTTGATTGTCGTTACAATATTGACGAAAATCAGAGAGCCATTTGACATGATGACCCTCATCCATAAATTCTAAGAACTTTGATAATCTTTCAAACGTATCAACGCTGATCGCATGTTCAATTTTACAAGCATCTTGAGCCGCGATCTTTTTGTTGACCCCTAAAATTTCATCAATAAAACGAATAAGCGTCTTATGCCTGCGATAAATAAGCTTTGCCAACTTTTCGCCTTGTTCTGTAAGCTGCACACAGCCATAACGCTCATGAATCACATACCCGGTTTTTGAAAGAAAATTTAAAGCACTTGCTGTGCTCGATGTCTTAACATTCATCAACTGAGTTAAATCACACACGCGAACAACATTTTTTGTTTCTTTAAGAACAAAAATGCACTCAAGATAATCTTCCATACTTGAGCTTAATACGTTTTCTTGTCTTTTTTTAGTTTCTATCATAATGAATGCTGATCTTTCCTTAAATGTTAGACAAGTCTAACATTTAAGATATAAGCTGTCAAGTCTAATCAAACACCAAAGCTAAAATGACAATTTCCTAAATAAACAAATAAATCTTAGATTTTGCTATTGTGTTATAAAAAAAATATGATACAATTTCATTTAAATAAAGAATTTTAAAGAAAGGATTCTGTTATGGCTCATAAAATTACAGATAAATGTATCGCATGCGGAACCTGTGTTCCAGAGTGCCCAGTAGATGCAATCAGCCAAGGCGACCCTATTTACAAAATTGATGCTGAAAAATGCATTGATTGTGGTGCTTGTGTCGGTGTATGCCCTACTGAAGCAATTGTTGCCGAATAAGAACTTTTAAAAATCTTTTTTAAAGGTTACTGAAAAGAGCCCGTGGATAACCACGGGCTCTTTTCTTTTACTGTTCTCTTAAAATTCTACTTATAGCTCATTAACCGCCAAAGAAGCCAATTCTGATCGTTCACTTTTAGCCAAAAATGCATGGCCAAAAATTTTATGCTTCTTTAATCGTTCGACCGCATACGAAAGTCCATTTGAATTCGCATCCAAATAAGGATTATCAATCTGATCCGGGTCCCCCGTTAAAATAATTTTTGTCCCTTCGCCTGCACGCGAAACAATTGTTTTAATTTCATGCGGGGTTAAATTCTGCGCCTCATCAACAATCAAAAACTGATTTGGAATACTACGCCCACGAATATACGTAAGCGCTTCGACTTGAATTAATCCTGATTTCATCAGAGAATCTGCTGTGAGCTCACTCGTGGCCACTCCTTCAGCTTTTGCAACAACAGAGCGCTTTAAAATAAATTCTAAATTATCATAAATCGGCTGCATCCAATAAGCCAGCTTCTTTTCCATAGTTCCAGGCAAATATCCAATGTCTTTTCCCAAAGGCATAATCGGTCTCGCCACCAAAAGCCTTTCATATGTAGCGGTTTTTTCAGTAATCATAGAAAGTCCACACGCAATCGCCATCAAAGTCTTTCCTGTTCCAGCTTGTCCAACTAATGTAACCAGCTTAACTTTATCATTTAGAAGAAGATCAAAAGCAAAACGCTGCTCCATATTAAGCGGACGAATTCCCATCGCAGAAAATTCTTTTTTAATGGGAGTAAGCATATTTTCAGAACTATCATACCGACAAATAGCTGAAGAAGCGGGATCATCTTTAGCCTTTGCAAAAACATGCTCATTTTCAAACAAAGTATACCCCTTGACCTCAAGTTTATCTTGCGCATAAAGCTGATTAAGCTCATCTTTTGAGATTTCAATCTCGCGCCAACCTTTATATAGATGAGAATATTCAACTTTTTGTTTTTCATAATCCGAAGATTTAATCCCCAAAGCCTCTGCCTTAATACGCGCATTAATATCTTTAGATATAAAAAAAACATCTTGCTTCTTATTTTGCAAATCCCATGCAACGGCTAAAATTTTATTATCACTAAGTCGCGCATCAATATCTGGAAGCTCGACATCTTTTGGGCCAAATGAAAGAATCAGCGTCCCTCCGTTTGACATTTTAGCCCCTTTTTTAAGAGCTCCTTTCTTAATCAAGCCGTCAATTTCTCTTAAAACCTCACGAGCATGCATCCCGTTTTTATCTGGACTCGTCTTGAACTCATCAAGCTCTTCGATCACAACAACAGGAATAATAACATTATTATCAGCAAAAGAATAAATCGAATGCGGATTGTGAATCAAGACATTGGTGTCTAAAACAAAATTCTTTTTCATTTAGCCTCTTGCTCCTTTTGGTTTTTATTGTGGATTCTTTAAAACAGCTCCTGTGTCAGCGCTTGTAACAAACGCCGCATATCTTTTAAGCCAGCCACCTTGCACCTTGGTCTTAAAAGGCTTCAGCTTGGCTAAACGTCTTTTAATTTCAGCGCCAGACAACTTAACATGCAATTTACTTTTATGCGCATCAATTTCTATAATATCCCCATCTTTAAGAATCGCAATTTCTCCGCCAGCCGCTGCTTCCGGGGAAATATGGCCAATGCAAAGTCCTCGTGTCCCACCAGAAAACCGTCCATCTGTAATCAATGCCGCGCGAATGCCTGCACCCTTAAGAGCCGATGTTGGTGAAAGCATCTCTTGCATGCCAGGACCGCCCTTTGGCCCCTCATACCGAATCACAACCACTTCTCCATTTTTTACCTGCCCTTTTAAAATACCTTCCAAAGCATCTTCTTGAGACTCATAAATGCGTGCTGGACCGGAAAACTCAAACATGTCTTCATCAACACCACTTATTTTTACAACAGATCCTTTGCGTGCGATATTGCCAAATAAAATAGTCAATCCCCCCTCTTTTGAGAAAGCATTCTTAACAGATCGCAATATCTTTCCATCTGGTGCAGGAGATTTTTTAACATAACTACGAAGCGTACCATAGACAGTCTTAGCGTCTAAATTTAACGGTGTTTTGTTGCCCTGATCTATTGATTTTAAAATCGCGCCCATACCTCCGATGTTGTGCACATCTTGGATGTGTACATCCATTCTTGATGGAGAAATCTTAATAACATTTGCCGTTACCTTTGAAAGCTGATTAATACGTTTTAAATCATATTTAATACCAGCCTCATGAGCTAAAGCCAAAACATGTAACACAGTATTCGTCGATCCCCCCATAGCCATATCAAGAATAAAAGCATTATCAATAGAATGTTTTTTTAAGATGTCCAGAGGACGTATTTTATTTTTTAATAAAACCAAAAGCTGACGCGAGGCTTTTTTTACAAGATCGATTCTTTTTGGATTTAATTTGTATTGATGCTTTTTGCCCTTCACAGGAACCGTTGCCGTAATAGTTCCGTTTCCGGGAAGTGCAAATCCTAAAACTTCGCCCAAGCAATTCATAGAATTTGCCGTAAACATACCCGAACAACTTCCGAAACTCGGGCAAGCACAAGACGTCAATTTTTCCAATGCCTTTGCGCTCATATTTCCTGCGCTATGTTTGCCAACACCCTCAAAAATCGAAACAAGATCTGTGCAACGCGAACCTGCGAGCATAGGGCCTCCACTGACATAAATGGCGGGAATATTGATCCGAACCATGGCGTTATACATCGCTGGAACAATTTTGTCACAATTACCAATGCCAATCCAAGCATCGCATGGATGAGCCCCAATAATAGTTTCGATTTGATCTGTGATAAGCTCACGAGAAGCCAGAGAATATTTCATGCCAAAATGTCCCATTGCAATTCCGTCACAGATGGCGCCCCCGACATTAGCATACCAAACATTGACACCTTGTTTTTCTAATTCCTTTTTAACAATTGCACCCAACTGATCCAAATGAGCATGACCTGGAATCTGCGTTGTGTAAGAATTAATAATCGTAACAAATGGCTTCTTTAAATCCTTAATAGATTTCAAAACACCTTCTGCCATCATCAAAGATACACTTGGAAGCATGTGAGCGCCTTCACGAAAAACACCACTTCCTTTTTTTCGAACATTTTCAATTCCTTGATTAACCGCGCTATTTGACATAATGCACCTCTAAGTAGTTGATTTATAAGTTAGATTTTATTTTACCTTAATTCTATCTTCAAACAAGACAAAACACTTTGTTTTACCAAGATAAGAATTTTAAGAAAACTTTTTATCGATTAGAACTTTATATATAACAACAGAAAATCCAAGAAAAGTAAGATTATAAATAAAATCCTCTATCGGAATAGAAAAAATTCGCATACCCCATATTGCTTTAGGATTGTACATCACAACCGGGATACTTGTTAAAATCCCATTAAATATCAAAAACGGAATATAACATATAGCTAAATAAAGAAAGAAATTTTTTCTAAAAACAATCTTCCTGAACGAACTAACAGATAAAAACAAAAATCCAGCTAAAAATACTAAACTAATCGATGTGTAATCTTGATTCTCATAAAATAAGGATAATCCCATCAGAATAAAAACAAAGGCATAAATAATATTTTTATTAAAATAAATTTCTCGATCTTTTGAGAAATATTGCACCACTTCATAAATAAAAATACAACTAAATGGCACAACAACAAAGAACAAGACCTCAGGAATCGGCAAATTAAAAATTCGAGCAGTCCCAACATACTGAGGATTAAAAGACCAATGCGCAAGATCTGTCGCTAAAATATCCCAAGCAATATAAACAGGCCCTACGATCAAAACAGACCCTAATACATATGGCCATTTCTTAAAATAAAAAATTTTTTTCTCAAAAGATAATAACAGCGGGATACTAACAATAATAATATCAATCCACAAATAAAAACTCATCTCATCTCCCTTTTATGAATGATCGTTGTTTTATGTTTAAAATAAGTTCCCTGCAAGAGCAATTTTTCATTTGGAAACATTTCATTTTTCAGATAGAATAAAACAATGGTTAATAAAAATAACAAATTAATTTCTCAAGGCTTTAAGCAAGCAGAAAAAATCACCAAAAAGAATTCAAAAACATTTTATCTCTGTTCCTTTTTTCTACCAAAACAAAAACGCCTTGCCGCTTATAGCGTTTATTCGATCTGCCGATTAAGCGATGACGCGGCTGACATATCGACAAACCGAAAAAAAGATCTTGCCAAGATTCAAGACAATATCCAAAAATGCTACAACAATCAAGAACTATTCGATCCTATTCTTTGCGCTTTTAGAAAAACAATCCAAAATTATGATATCCCAAAGAAATATTTTGACGAACTCCTTGAAGGAATGTCGATGGACTTAGAAAAAACAAGATATACTAATTTCGACGAACTTTATACTTATTGCTATAGAGTTGCCGGGGTCATCGGGCTTATTATGCTCAAAATTTTCAACTACACAAATCCTCTAGCAGAGCTTCATGCCGTTGAACTCGGAATTGCTTTTCAGCTAACAAATATTGCACGAGACATCAAAGAAGATTTTGAGCTTGGTCGTATTTATATCCCCAAGCAAAATCTAATGAAACACAAAATAACAGAATCTGATATTAAAACACATAATACAAAAGAAAATTTTAAAAACTTAATGATTGATCATATTAAATTAACTCGTCTGTATTATTCAAAAGCTAGCCGAGGCATCCAATTCATTGCAGACACTCGCTGTCGTTTCGTAACATTCTTAATGATGACTTTATACTCAGAAATATTAAATGAAATTGAAAGAAATAACTATAATATCTTTTCTAAAAAAGTATTTATCTCATTAAAAACAAAAATAATAAAAACTCTCTACTGTATTGTTCAATTCTTCAAAAATGACTTTCTTGTTTCTCCTCCGAGATAATATCAGAAACAATCTTTGAACTGGCCATCACAACTGGCAAGCCCCCTCCAGGCTGAGTGCTTGCTCCAACATAAAAAATATTCTTATTTTTACTGTCGATATTAGGAGGCCTAAAGAATGCACTCTGAAACAAATTATGGGCAAGACCAAATGTCGCCCCATTTTTAATATTATAACGAGCAATAAAATCATTCGGGTAAAACTTATGTTCAACTTCAATTAAACTCTCAATGTTCTGACCAGTCACTTGATTTATTTTCTCAAAAACAATTTCCTTCATTCTTGATTCAAACTCACCCATATCATCTTTTTTCATTTCTAAATTCGGAACAGGAATGAGGATATAAGCAATCTCTTTACCTTTGGGCGCAAGCGTCAAGTCAGTAACAGTTGGAACGTGGACATAAAAAGATGGATCCAGCGAAACAGAGCTTGTCTTAAAAATATCATTTAGATTTTTTCGCAAATCATCTGCAAAAAACAAATTATGATGATCAAGATTCTTTAATTTCTCTTTTAAGCCCAAGTAGAGCAAAAATACAGAGCAAGAATATTGATAATCTGGAATCTTCCTCTTTAAAAGTTTTTCTTGCACATATGCATAATCTGCATTAATAATGACCTTATCAAACATCTGCGATTCACCTTTGACTTGCATGCAAATCTGACCACTTCGAGGATAAATCATTTTAACTTCAGAATTATAATGAAATTTCGCCCCATTTTTAATGGCAATCTTTTCTAGCGCCTTTGGAATCTCATACATACCGCCCATCGGATGAGCTATTTTTTGAATATGGTCAGCATAAGAAATAATACTATAAAATGCGGGCGCCTCAAAAGGCGAAACCCCCATGAACATCGCTTCAAACGTAAACGCATAGCAAAGCTTCTCATTTTTAAAAAATTTTCTAGCCAAATTCCAATAAGTTGAGAAAGGTTCCAATTGAAAAAGCAGCTTCCAATACCGAGGATTAAGCAAAGCTTTCTTTGTAAAGCATTTAAAAAGAAGCGGACGAACCGCTTTATAAAAATTCTCTGTCTTTTTGATAAATTCATCAAAACCAATCGAGCCACCTTGCTCAAATCGCTCAATCTCTGCTTTTGTCTTTTCTAAATCTTTAAAAACACTAAAGACATCTCCATCCGAATAAAAAATTTTATAATTTGTTTCCAAAACTTTCAAATCTAAATAATCACTCATTTTTTCTGAGCAATCTAAAAAAACTTCTTCGAAAAAATCAGGCATCAAAACAAACGATGGTCCCGTGTCAAACTTAAAACCCTTATCTTCAATCAAATTATTTCTTCCTCCGCATCGATCGAGCTTCTCAAAAACATCAACATCAAAACCTCGAAAAGACAATCGCGCAGCGGCTGAAAGCCCACCAACGCCAGCTCCAATAATAGCAATTCTCTGATTTTCTTTCATATATTCCTCTATTGTGTTAAACAAATAAAATAACAGTTTCTTGTTTTTACATCTATCGCAATTTCATTCTTTGAATCCAACAATAATGCTTTATTAATATATTGATCATATTTCTCTTGATCCCCATTTTTTAAATAAATTTGAGCTAAACGTACGTATGGATCCGGAAAAAGGGGATCCGCTTCAATCGCTTTCTCTAGATATTCCTTTGCCTTCTCTAAGTCTTGACCAAAAGCAACCGGAATAAGCATATAATAACTTCCAAGCCCAAAATTAACAACAGGATCATTTGGACTCATTTCTTTTATAATGGACAAATGCTTTAAAACACCAGCTCCATTAATCGCTTTAGAGACTGGACCTCCATAATGAGCAATCATCCCCTTAGCCGCCGCATACAATCCATGAGCACGTAAATAATTCTTATCATCAGCCTGACCTCTTTTTCCCTGATTAATTACTTTTCCAGTTAATCGTATTGACCCATCGAAATCTTTTTGGATATATTTAATATATGCAAGAGAAATATAGGCTGGCGAAAACTCTGGATCAGCTTTAATAACCTCTTCTAAAATAGGGATTGCCTTTTCATAATCATGCTCTCGGCGCAAACATTCAGCTTTACCCCATTTTGCTGCAATATTGTTAGGATCTAATTTTAGAATATTTCGAAACAATTCGGCAGCTTGATCTACTTGATAATTGTTAAGCGCTACTAATCCCGATAAATACATCGCAGAAATCTGATCTAAATTCGAAAAAGGATCATCAACCAAATTTTGGTCTAACAGCTGATCTGCCCTGTTGTGCAGCGAAATCCAATCAACAGAACCTGCAAAACAAGCAGACAAAAAAAGAAAAATAATTAAATACTTTAGAAATCGCATAATATTTTGTAAATCAATGAAATATCCACCTTCCAAGCACCTTTATCTTTTTACCAGAAGTAGGTAATTTAAGCAAATAAACAATATGCCATAAAATCCAAGCTAAAATTCCCGTAACATCGAAACCCAAAACTGTTGCTATTCCTCTTCTTCCGCCAATATTAGCAATTTGCCCTAAAGTATCAAAATAAAATATTTTTTTTGGCTTTTCTTTAATGGTTGCTATCAAATTTTGAGCCATTGCCTTCGCCTCTCGAACGGCATGCTGTGCCGTTGGAGGATGTGATCCACCACGTTTTTTATCAGGAACAAATGCGCAATCCCCAATCGCCCAAACACTCGGAAATCCCTTAACTTGAAAATATTCATCCACAATGATTCGGCCCTTTTCTTTTGGTAAATCCAAAGATTCAACAACAGGACTTGCCTTATTGCCTGCTGCCCAAACCATTGTCTCGGCAAAAATTATTTCTCCGTCATTTAAACAAACTCCTTGTTCTGAGAAATCAACAACACTCGCCTGAAGCTTTATTTTAATATTTCGTTTTTCAAAATTTTTCTTAGCATACAAACCCATTTTAGAGCTCATCTCTGGCACAATCTCGCTACCAGGATGAATCAAGCAAATTTTTATTAAATCGGAAGAAATGCTAGAATACACTTTTAGCATTCTTTGAGCAAAATCACTAATCGCTCCAATGGTTTCTACCCCAGTAAATCCTCCACCCGCAACAACAAAAGTAAGCAGCTTCTTCTGAGTGTCTTCGTCAGACTCAACGCTTGCTTTCTTAAAACATGCCTCAATCTGAGCACGAATCTTAACAGCATCCCCTGCTTTCTTCATAGGCAATGCTTTTTGAGCAACATGATCCATCTCAAAAAAATTAGGAACAGCTCCCAAAGCTAAAATCACATAATCATAAAACAATTCGCCATTGTTTATTTTTAGAAATTGTTTCACCAAATCAACAGATAAAACATCTGCATGAACAAAGCGAATATTCTTTAAGATTTTTCTAATAGGAATTGTGATGTTGTCATCCCTTAAATCCCCAGAGACAACTTCATGTAACATCGGAGTAAAAAGAAAATGATCTTGGCTTGATACTAATATTACTTCTGCATCAAAACCATGAGCAAGCACTTTTTCAAATTCAAGAGCGGTGTAGATTCCGGCGAATCCACCACCAAGAATTAAAATACGCGGAGTTTTGTTTTGCACAAAATTTCCTTTTAAAATTATTTATTTCTTGTCAAAAGCCAATCTAAAGAAAATTTTCCCGCCCCAAGATGAAGAATAACCAACGAACTCATCAAAACAGTCGCAGGATAAAAATAATCATTTGGATGAACTTTAACAATAGCAACCACCATAACAATTATAAAACTAACAGCTGTCACGCGCGTCAAAAGCCCAAAAGCAAAAAGAATGCCGCCAATAAATTCAGTCCATCCGACAAAATAAGCCATCGGCGATAAAAATCCTAAACTACCCATAAATGTAATAAAATTCTCAATTCCAGGTCCATCAAACCATCCGAAAAGCTTTCCTGCTCCAGACTTAATAAAAATCCAAGCAATAAAAAGACGCAGCAAATTAACACTCCATCCAGCGCTTGTTTTACCTATTTTTTTACAGATTTCGCAGCACATCATCTCTCCTTAGTTATTGTGTTAACAACTACACTTTACTCGCTCATCATCTTTAACAAACAAAAGCGGAAAAACAATATCGCTCACACAACAAGGAACCCAAACAGCTAAAAATAAGAACAAAAATATGCCAATGTAAGCACCAACACCTAAAGGATTTCCCATAGCCATAATAACATGAAACAACGAAGCCCACGTGCTAATTAAAACATGCGCCCCGTGAGGAAATTTTGTCGTTGGCTTAAAATAAGCAATAGCAATACCCGCAATCGCAAGAGGATTAATAAGCCACCACTTTTCAATAAAACCAACATGCATTTCCCGATGCGGCATGTTTAAAAGTGTCTCACCTAAATACGGGATCACAGAATCACTCAACGTTGCGATACCAACAGATCCAATATATCCAATCAGAAGCAACATCCAAATATTGCATTTTTTCTTTAACTTCTCACATTTATGGCGGTGATACATCGAAGCGGTAGTAAGTGCACTTAAAAAAACATGCAAAGGATGCAAAACATAAAATGTGTTATACGCAATATTCTCTGGAATCCTTTGAAAAGCTGCCATCAAAACAACGCCAAACAAGGCTCCAAAAATAGTAAACGAAGAATGACTTTTAAGTTCATGAATAATAATTTTTAACATATCTTATTTTATCCAAAGTCCATGTTTATTGCAAAACTCGATAGCCTTAACATCCTGTGCCTCTGTCATAAAAATAGCTTCCGGCGCAACGCCAGGCTTTAGATATTTACGATGAACTTCATCACATGTTTTAAGCTCAATAAATTCAATATAATGATCTTCTTCCATTGGATGAGGAACTTCGCCGACTTTAACCCTGTACCCACCTTCTATTTTCTCAACCACTGGAACATGTTTTTCTTTTCCTTGATCAGCCGTCTTTGGCTCAGCTTTCTTAAGCGGATTTCCGCAACAAGAAATCTCACAATTTTCCGCACACCCCCTAACCGCTTCTACCAAACAATCACAATTATCATCATTGGAACATGTATAAATTTCAGATCGATTACAAGACATTTTTCCTCCTTGAATAATGTATGTTAATAAATTTTATTCTTAAACATATTAACACAAACAAAGTTTTAAGAAAAGGACCTCTTTAAAAAATAGAAATTCATCTATCGACAAGCTAATGCCCCTAAAATGCCGGCTCCAAAAATAATTAAAGCAGGATGAATCTTTGTAAACATAAAAAGGCTGAATGCAACAATGACCAAAAGAACATTTTTCCAGCTCATCAAATTCATAACACCAACCGTCTGAAAGCCAACCGCTATAATCATCGCAAAAATAACAATCTGAATTGTACTAAAAGCACCTTTGACTGATGGAATATCTTTATATTGATTATAAAAATACGTCGCAACCAAAACAAGAATAACAGGTGATAAGAGATTGGCAATGTTGGCAACAATAGCTCCAGGAATCCCAGCAACCTTATTCCCTGTATAGGTTGCAAACTTAACTGAAATCGCACCCGGGAAAATTTTAACAATACCCAAAACCTCTAGGAATTCTTCTTTTGCCAACCAATGGTATCGCTCAACAACATCTTTTTCAATTAAAGGCAAAAAAGAATATGCACCACCAACGGCAAACAAACCAATCCGAAAAAAAACCAAAAAAAGATCAAGCAAAGCCACCGCCGCTCTCCTTAATGTAATATTACTTCAATTTATGCTTTTTATGTCTCATACCAAAAGAAAATATCAAGAATCACACTTGAACTTCCACCAATCATGCCGGGAGGAAGATTTCTAGATAAATCAGGAGCCTGGTAAATCGATGGAACATTAGTTCCCATATCAAAATAATTTGAAACAATCGTACCAATCACATCAGTTTGCTTCGTAATCGTAATTGTGTCTTCTGCATAAAACGCGCCCATAACAGCTGTCTGCGCTTCATAAAATCCAATTGTATGCGGAGTCATGATCCCAAACGAATTCGCTGGAAAAGAATTGTTGCCTGACGTTATCAAATTTGTGTTAACTTCCGCGCTGCCGGTGACAAAGACTGTTCCTTTTCCACTATAAGTTATTGTTGTGCCGGTATTATTTTTATTAAAATTTAGATTATTATCACCATCAATATAAATTTTTCCTGTAATGGATAAATTTCCACTGCCATCCATGCTGATACTATTAATACCGTCTGTGTAAGAAAAAGAACTATTAGGCTTAAGATTACTAAGCTCATTCGTCAAAATAAGTGCTTCTGATCGAAATTTTTGCTGAACAGTCAAGCTTGGATTATCTGGATCAGGGTCAGATAAGCTTGGAAACACAACAGAATCCCCTAAGTCATAAGCCCTTGTTGTCCCATTGTCTGAAAAAACATTATTAGCTCCTTTGTTACCTCCCCATCCATCCGTCACATAAACAGCGTCAACAGTTTCCTTAACAGAATTACCAGCCACATCAGGGCTACCAATGCCCGCGCTTCCACTTAATGCAACAACACCATTTTTGACTCTAAGCTCAGCGTTCAGAGTCGAAACAGTTTCTCCATTAAAAATCGTTGTTGGAAGAGGCGAGATCTTTGCTTGCAAAGCCGCATCCAAGCCTGAATAATTATTTTGAACAAAATCTGCTGTTCCACCTAAATTGACAGCTAAATCTGTTGGATCAAGCCCGGTTCCTAAAATAAGGACAGATCCCGCAATATCAACTGTCCCATTGATCATTGCCCCGGCTTGTCCTGCCCCAGCAAAAATAACGTAATCCCAAGGAGATGTATTTTTTGCCGAAACATAAGCCACAATAGTTGAAGTTGCGCCTTGAATAGTCCCTGTCGAAATGATTTTTATCTCGCTAGAAGAAGCTACGTTCCTTAAACTAACCAAATATTGTCCTCCATTTAAAGAAGTATCGACATAAGGAACAACATACGGACTACTTGTATCTGGCCCAATATTAAAAGGTCCAATGTCTCCATCATTCCAGCTTCCTGTTGAAGCATAATCTAATTTTAAATCATATACCATTCTCTGCAATCCAGACTCTGCAATATAAAAAGCTACAGTTTCAAGTCTCTGCCTTTCTGAAATACGCGCTTCATTCGTTGCATACAACATAAAAGCAGCGCTCAAGCCAATCAAAACAACAATCGCAAGATAAGAAATCAATAACAAGCTTCCTCTTCTGTTTTTTAATTTTCTAAACATAGTTCTTATTTGCTCGTTATCCATATCAATTCCTCAATTCTATTTTAAAATTTAGCTGATATGTCAAAGGATCACCTTTTAATGTTGCATCCTCTCCAACAAGCGCAACTTCTACAACATCCGGAGTTTCTGACTGCCTTCTAAACTGCACAGATTGAATGTTATGCGCCACAATGTCTACCGTTGGTCCCACAGAATTAATCTGATGAAGTTCTGTTAAATCAGCTCCTCCTAAAATATACTGAATCATATTTGCTTGCCAAACAATAGATGAGTTCGCTGAAAGCCCAGCAGGCCTACGAATTCTAATCGACGGATACCAATTGCCATTTGCGGGAACATCATTAATAGCAATTGATCCGGTCTCAAATATCTCTTTTTTCATTTGCTCCATGGCTTTGCGCAATTCTCTCTGAAGACCAATCTGAGCGCTATTAACAGCCCATGCAGTTTGACTCACATTCATAGACATATACAAAGCACCCATCAAAATGGAAAAAATTAACATCGTCACCATAACTTCAACTAGCGTTGAACCTTTTAATGACTGTTTTTTTCTTTTAACTTTTTGCATTTCCATTTTTCCCTACTTTTTAGCAAATAACATAACTAAACTCACGATCGAATCAAGCTCATTGTTTCCATTCAAATCTTCATCGACTTCTAAATTTCCATTCAAATTAATATCCTCACCAATAATTCGATTATATTTATCTTCCCAACAAACAACTATTTTAATTTCAAGTAAATCAGGATTAGTTGAATCAATATAAATAGTGCCTATGCCATTTGGCTGATTTAATAAAAACGTATTTCCTGGTACTCCTCCGGACGCATAGTCAACTGCAATCAAATCATAATCATAGTTACGTATTTCTTCCATTTTTGATTGTGCCGCAGCAACAGCAACCGTCTTATTCCCCGCTAAAGCGGCGGCCACAGATGTATAAATAAACAAATTAATCATCCCAACAATAACAACGGCCAAAATCCCAACAACAATCAAAAGTTCGGCTATTGTAAAAGCTTGTAATTTCTTCTTGGATAAGAAATGGAAAAACGAGAATTGGTTTGCAAAAATACCCTTAGCCTTCTGGGGACAGCAGCGGCAATTTATTTCTTTTGAGGATTTGCGGCCTCCTACTTTGCAACACATCGGCTACACCTCCCTCTTACTATAAGTATAAACCATTTTTTTCTAATATTCTAAGATATCTCAAATCTAGCTTTATTGAGAATTTAAGAAATTTTCTTCTATCAAATCACCGTCTTGATCAAAATAACTAACAGCAACCAATCGACCGTTGCGATCATAAGATTTCGTATACCCACCCTGACTCTGATTTGTCAAGTGCCATTCATACATCAGGCTACCATCACGAAAATAGACTTTGCCTGAACCTGTTTCTTGATTTTTATTCTCAGGAATCCATAAAGCATCCTCAAAGTCCTCTTGTTTACTCATAATTCCATCAGAAAAATACTCCTTATTTTTCTTCATGGTTCCTAAAAAATACTCAGATTCTTTTCTCAGCTGTCCGCTTGAATAATACTCTTGATACAATTGATCTTTTTTGCCATCTCGATAATATTCTTTTCCAGAAGTCTTTTTTGTTTCATCAATAAATTCAACAAACCCATCTGGAATTTTATCCGTGCAATCATACACCTTGTGATCTATGCTTTTGCATTCCGCAAAAGGCTCTCCATCTTCAAAAAAAGTTGTATCATAATAAGTTCTATTTGGATTAAGCCGAGAAACTCTTGTGATCTTTCCGAGAATTTTCTTTTTAGCCTTTTTAGGAACAACCTCTGCTAGGATTGGCACATCTTTAGGAATATTGACAACTGCTTTTTCAGTTGAATCAATCGAATTATTTATAACCGCTGATAAAATAAAAAATAACGCAACAATCACACCAAAAAATAAAATATTTTTATTCTGCTTTATAAAGCTTTTCATTTAGAGCTACCCTTTAAGAGATTTTTGTTTTATTTTAACACCTCTTATTTAAAATATCTATCGGATATACTCTTATTTTTAATATGAGAGTGCTAGGCAATCCTGCGCCTTTGATACCTGATAAAAAAGGGAGAGCTTCTAAAGAAGCTCTCCCATTCAAATTGCTATAAATAAAAATAAAATCTTTTATTTTACGTCAACAACTTTAACATCAAACAAAAGATTCTGCCCTGCCAAAGGATGATTAAAATTAAACACAACAGATTCTTCTTTAACTTCTTCAACAATAGCAGGAATTGGTTGTCCATCATTATTCTGCAATGGAACCATCATGCCTTTTTTCAATTCAAGATCTGGTGGAAAAACTGACTTTGAAACTTCTTGAAGCAATTCCGGATTAATCTCGCCATATGCCTCTTTGGCGTCAACAGTCAACTTTCTAGAATCCCCTGCCTTTAATCCAACCATTTGTTTCTCAAGCCCAGGAATAATATTGCCAGAACCTTGAACGTACTCTAGAGGCTCTTTTCCTTCAGATGTATCCACAACCTGTCCTTCAACCGTTAGCGTATAATCAAATTTTACAGTTTTTCCGTTTTCAATCATCATATCCTTCCCTTCTGCAATTGTTCCGTTAACCATCACCAGCAAGGATAATGACAACAGGATTGTTAAAAATTTCATACTTTCTCCTTTCAGATTATTAAATAAAAAACCGCAAAACGAGACACCCTCACCTTGCGGTAAAAATTCCAAATCGTTTTTGCGCTCCTTTTGACTAAAACGCAAAAAACATTATGCTTTATCAACGAAATATAGTCAACAATTTTTTATTAGACCGTCGCTTGAAAACCTAGGGACGGTTTTGTGCCCATCTCTTGTTAAGCCATCCACCCCACTGCAAAGGATACTTCTTAACAAAAAATTCAATCGTCTGGCTTAACGAAGAAATATTTCTTATCGTATTTTCTTCTGAACTAAAATTATTTTCTACAGCTAATTCTTTCTCAATAAAAATATCAAAATGCCCATTGTGATCTTTAACAACAAACATAGGAACAATCGCCGACCCTAATCGTTCGTAAAACAAAACTGGGCCAACCGATCGCGTTACTTTACAATTTAGAAAATCAACATCAACACCTGATTCCTTGGGAACAACTTCATCAAGCAAAATAAACAAAAGCTCATTTCTCTGCAAGCAGGCTAATGTTTTTTTGATAAACTGTTTTTTAGGCGCTGTCTGAATCATATTGATCCCCCACTGAGAACAAAGCCCAAACATAAATTCGCTAAAATCCTTATCCCGCATCGGGCGAATAATCACATTAACTTTATATCCTTTTTGCACAAGACCCATGAACATGAGCGGAAAATTTCCAAGATGCGCAGTGACGCAAACAACACCTTTAGCCTTCTTCTGCGCTTTCTTTAAACACTCCTCACCATGGATACTAAAAACCTCTGAAAATTCTTGCGGCCGATTAACATAATAGAGCATGTCAATCATAGAGTCTCCAAGAGTTCTAAAACACTCTTTCATCATTATTTCATACTGCTCTGGTGTTTTATCTTGACCATAAACAACCAACAAATTCTTTTTACAAATCTTTTTCAAACCCTTGATCCACAAATACGCTAAAGAAAAAACGACGCCAACAAGGCCCTGAACGCACCATCGTGGCAAAATCCGCATTAAGCCTAAAAATAGCTTAAGGCTCATAATCGAAAGTTGATTTAAGAATTTCTTTAAATAATAAGGCGGAATAATTCGCATAGCATTAATTATAGCGTTGTTGTTTAAAAAATAACACTTTATTTTAAATTGATTTTACTCAAAGAAGAAGGCACAAGAATAGCTTGGTTTATTTATTTAACAAAATTAGTTTATTTGATATACTTAAATCAACAAGGAGAAATACAATGGCTTATGTCTTGATAGGCATCTTCGTCATTTTAGTAATTGCGGCATTCAATACTCAAGTTCTTACTAATAATTCCAAAGCAACAAAACAAAGTATCTCTAACAGTCAAAAGATCATTCAGAATGTTAACAAAGATTTGGAAAAAGTGAATAATCGTATTAAAGAAGCAAACAACAATCCCTGAAATAGCTCCAAAAGCTCTTCAAGATGTTAAGGAGAAGTTAATTTAGGAGAAAAATGGAACATATGGCTCTGATAATAGCAGGAATTATTTTTCTAACTGTATCAATTTTTCATCTACTAAGGCTAATCTTTAAAACGGAAGTTATCATCAGCAAGAAAATTCTTCCAATGTGGATTAGCGTAATCGGACTTATCGCTACATTAGTCCTATCGACATGGATGCTTCGCCTAAGTAAAATAGCTGCGAACTAAAACTAAGCTGAAGAATTTTGATTTAAATCAATTCTTTCTTCTTTCAAGAATGTTGTTAAAAGAACTCCTGAAAATAAAACGCCTAATACAAAACTAATTATAACTAGCAATGAAACGGTTTTTTTTAGAAAACCCGTAATTAAATAGATAGACTCTCTTTCACTTTTCCGTTTCGCTTCTTTCAAGCTAACAATAAGGTTTTGAATTTCTTGCTTAGTAACTATTTCTTTTTTTTCTAATTTCTCAACAGATTCTATTAAAACATCCCCTGTTTTCAAATATCTATATCCTTCAAGAATCTTTCCTGCTGCATCCACCGGCATATAGCACCAAAGAAGAGCAAAAAAACAAGGAATTATTAGAAGTCCCGACACAATTTGCAAAATTTCAATAATTTTACCTTTACTCATAATGCCCTCCGTTTTTTGATATTTTGACACACCAATGAAGCAAATTCTAAAAGTTATTATAATTTAATAAATAGGCTGATTTTAGACACCAACGCCAAGAATTTTTACCTGCTTCGGCGGACTGCCTTCGCATCTTCATGGCTTGCCAGCCGTAGCTTTAGCGAAGGCTGGTGGAGGTGCGGGGAATCGATTAGCCCCGACGACATAACTCCTTTATTTTCAATAACTTTACTCAAATAGCGTCGAGGAACGCTCTTAAAAAGTTGTGCGAACAGTTACATTTAGATACGCTAAAGTGCGAGCGTTTTGATGTAAGATGGGCACCATTTAGGCACCAATTAATCAACCTGATGAGCTGTTAAAAATATAGCCTTCTCTAGGGCAGTAAAAAAATCCTGATATGTTTCTGGATCCTCAACTGTTTTTAACCCGTATTGTGCGTTTAAACGAACGAGAAGCTGAGTTTCTCCTCTAGGTCTAACAGTTACAGTAGATTTTAAAACACTATTATAAACATATTTTGTAGCAGTTATTGTTCCAAGCATTTCATCTGCGCTATCAATAACAAAATTTAAATCTTGAAGCGTTCCGATAATCGTTCTCAACATCATGTTTCTATCGGTAGTATCGAAAACTCTAGTCTGCATCGACCTTAACATTACCTGGCTCTCTTGGGTCGTCATAACCTGTTGAGTTGTTGTGGCACATCCCGACATAATTAACACTAAGAATAAAATAATGAAGATTCTAATCTTTTTCATATTTGTTGCTCCTCTAAGAAAATCGATTTAGACAATTTATCAAAAAAAGTTTGATACATCTCTTCATCCCTTATTGTTTCAAAACGAGAAACTAATCCTGCTTGATTCCAAACAATTCTTTGAAATGTAATCCTAACAACCATTTTGCTTTTATCATTGCTAGGTTTAACTATAATCGAAGCTCGAACCTTTTGTTCTTTATCACAATTCTTAGTAGCCGAAGCGCTTGCATTTCCTCCTAAAGCGGCAAGCATATCAATAAAAAAAGCACCTGCAATTTGTCCTGCGTTAGTAGCATCAGCACTTTTTGAAGTAGCAATAAACCCGAGTTCCGTCTCGGTGTCATCAATAATGAATCCCAAATCTTGCAAAACAGTAGCTGAGGAGACGAGGATTTTCTCTTCATCCGTAGTTTCATACTGACGCATTTGCTGCTCTCTGTTTTTTAAGCTCTCGTCTGACAACTTAAGCATGTCTTTCGGTAAAGTAGCTGCACAACCACAAAAGAATAATAAGACTACAGCACCATAAAAAAATTTTTTCATATTTAAAACCTCGATGTATGATAAGCAAAATCTCTAACTTTACCTTCTGAATCAAATTTAATAACAACTGTTAATGTTCTCTGGGTCTTCGTTGCCCCTCCAGAGCTTCCCGATGTCATAAACTTTAGTCCTGCTCCGCTTTCAGAATAATAAACTTCAGTAGAAATCTTATCGTAAACCCAAACCTCACGCCTTTGTTCATCAGTTGTAACTACATTCGGAGACCCTAAGATTTCTGCTACCTGTGCCGATGACATTCCAACCTTTATTTCTTTCTGAACCGTTCCGACCGTTAAACGATCTCCAGAATCATCCCTTAGCTGATCACGATGATACGGCGCAGAGGCACATCCTGAAAAACATACAGTCATGCACACTAAAAATAACAGAACTCTCATATGCTCTCCTCTTTTTTAAAAAATGATTAAAACAATTAACTTATTTTATACCTATTCTTAAGAATAGACAAGCTCAAAAACCAATTACACCAGTTTAGCGCCGATTAAAAACTACCTCTTCAGCTGAACGCTGTGAAAACTAACCAAAGCCTTGCCTTCATGATTCTCAATAATTTTTATAGCAGAAGTACTAGAAAAAGTATGCATAAATGCATGATGAACGGTTAATAATAAATCTTGCAACTTTGAATCAGCTTCTAAATCTACGATATTTAAACCAACACTCTTGCAGTCAACAGATGGTATTTGACGATTGTGAGCCTTTGTCTCTTTATGGCTAGAAAAACGCTCCACTACTTTCTTTGCATCCTCTGTGCAAGTTGGTTTGTCGCTAAACATATTTGTCTCAAGCCATTTTTGAACTATCTCTTTAGACCACTCGATAGCTTTCTCACAATCACCAATAAAAGTAGGATGATATTTCTTAATTATTTCTTTCCAAATAAGTATTCGGCTTGGGTCTTCCTTGGTTTCCTTCATCGCCCTCTCAAACTCTTCTTTAACTGCCTCAGCTGAAATCCTATTAAACTGCGGATCTATCGGACCTAAAAAAGAATGCTTACCCATAATTATTTCACGACACGACAAAGCCCACATAGTACCAGCAGAATATGCTATCTGAGGAACAAACGCACGAATATCTCTTCCAAATATTTTTCTCAAGTAATCAACGATCGATTCAATAGTAGCTAGATTTCCTCCTGGCGTATGCAAAATTAAATCCAAACCCTTTTTTTTATCTAACTGATGAACTGCAGCCATCAATCCATTCATATCATTATCATTTATTCCTGCACTATCCACGCCTGGTTTTTGTATCCATCCAGAATAATAAGCAATTACATTTCTTTTT
Source organism: Candidatus Omnitrophota bacterium (assembly GCA_028693815.1). NCBI lineage: Bacteria > Pseudomonadati > Candidatus Omnitrophota > Candidatus Omnitrophota bacterium. Next base: position 19,731 of record JAQUUP010000013.1, on the reverse strand, counting down.
AAGTAAATAGATAGTGAGGATAGATATTTACGCCTAACTCTATCAAGAGGACTAGTGCTTGCTTCACGATTTAATTCTTCAAGAACTTGATTCCAGTTAGGCATTGTATGAAGTGTACTGTGGCAATATTGTAGAGTTTGAATAGCAGATATTATATTCGTCTTTGGGTAAATCTTCCCTAAGCTTTAAAGCAAAGCTATAAGGATCAGAATAATCTGCATCTTTTTCTATTAAGATATCCAGCTTTTTAAATTGTTCTTTAATTTCTTCTTCAGTCATGTTTTGATTTAATCCCTTTAAATAATTATACATTAATATTAAAAAATAAAAAGTTAAAAATATACTTCGACTACCATTATTCCAATGTCTCTCTATATTCATTTCTACCTCTTTTTTTCTTCTTTTTTACCCAACTATCTATTTCCAATTCTTTAAACCTCACGTTATTTCGGAACTTATAATGTGGAATATACTCCGCATGCGTCCAATCATAAATTGTTCGCTTACTCACCTGCAACAACTCCGCGACTTGTTCAACTTTTAGCAACTTTTCCATGGGGTTCGATTACTTTAATCTCCACCAGTTAAGGTTAACTTGTTTAATCATAATTACTTATGCAATTCCTTCTATATTTGGTGCCCATACGATGCCCAAATACCCTGTATTTACACACTTTTAACCCTCTTATATCCATTTTCACGCAATACTTTATTAAACTCATCCGAGCCCTCATGTAACATATCCATTAATTTGCCGCCCCTTCTTCTAAAAACAAAGAGGTCAAAGAATCTTTTTCCTTCATGCTCCCATTCACCTTTTTTGCCTTTGACTACACTAAAAGTAATAAAAACAAAATCTTCCTTTTCGTTCGTACAAAACTTATCTTCTAATCGCTTTATTCTTGAATTAATTCTCATTCTTTTTCCCAGCCTCTTGCTCTAAAGACTCTAATCTTTGAATAATATCTTCATCCTCTTTAACCCTTATGGCTTGATGCAACATTTCTTTCGCTGCCCATAAACGAATTGACGGCTTATCCGAGTCCATCAAATCAAATAAAACATCGACTGCCTTTGTCATTCCTACTTGAAGCCTGTTTATAGAAGCAAAAACAATCTCGTCTCTTTGACGCTTAAGTTCATCCTTAAAATCTTTATTCTTTAGCCATTCATAAAAGGTTCCTCTACTAATACCAGCCTCCTTACAAGCCGACTCGATAGAAGATGCTGCTAAAGAATATCCTATAACTAAAAATTGTTTATCGGTTAACTCGACTTTATTTTCCATCATAATCCCCATAATTTTGTTCAATATCGTTCAATTCTGCTCATTACTGTGACACTGTGACGATTGTGACAACATACATAAGAGACCCTTACTCCTTTAATCATTATGTGACAAACTCCTACTCTTCCCATGAGTTCGTCACAGCCGTCACATCGTCACAATCAATATAGCCCACGCTCTCATTATCAATACAATCTGCAGTAATAATGCCATACTTTATATACAACTTATTCATCTGCTCGGAATTGCAAATAATACTTCTTCCGTCACGATCTTTAGGTTGCAATTCTATAGCTAGCTCAGGCTTTCGAATATAATAACTAATCCTTTGCGGACTCATTTTCTCTTTCTCGTTATAAGCCTCTTTATTATAGGAATCAGCTATCTCTTTGATGTAGATCTTTTCACCCTTAGCAATTCTTTCCTCCTCAATATTCTTTATTACTTGAAGTATCTTGGCTTCATACCTAGAAGATCTATCCTCTATGCGCTCCTTATTCATTTGTTTAGCTATATTATTAATTTCTTCCAATACCTGCTCATCACTAGTTAAATTAGCAAGTGGCAAAAGTATTTGAGATATTCTAGGCTCTACAGGATATTTTAACTTTTTCACATCTATTTCTTTCTCTCCATAATTCCTAAACCTATATAGCAATAACTTATTTCTTAACTGTAAAGCTTGTCTATCAAACTCATGTCCAAGATAAATTGGAATATCATCTTCTTCTGGATCTGCCCCAACCGCCTGTATTCTTTCAGAGGTATTAGACATATGCGTTAAACACCGACTTTCAAGAGCTAAATCCTTCCACTTCTCACGACTAGAGATAATCTTAGGTCCAAAAACTTGACATTGAATAATTTTCTCATAATCTTTAGAATCGCATCGTACAACAGGAGTTCTTTTCTCATATCCAGCATTTAATATTTGCATAATTGCGGCATTAACATCATTATGCTTAAAATTGGCCTCATCAAGAACGAGAGTCCCTTTGTATCTTTGTATCATGCGGAAAATTGGGGCTTCTCCCACAGCAGCAACAATAGTCATTGGCTTGTAACAAATAGAGCCTATTGTTGATAAAAACCTAGACTTTCCAGTTCCGAAATCTCCAAGAACCCTTATGTATGGCAACACAGTAAAACAATCATATAACCATGAAAACATCACATATATGGTGGCTAATTTCTCAAAACACTCATTTAATCCAACATGCTTATGAATAAAACACTTTATCTCGTCAAACAATTCTTTATCTAAATTATATTCTTCTGTTTTGCTTGGCAACAATACTACTGGCGTCTCAGTAGGGTTCACGGGATTAATTAAGAAATCATTCTGGTATGGAATAACTGTTTTGCCATTATAAAGCACCGAATCGGTCAAGCGCGACTCTCCCGTTTCCTTATCGTAAACAGCAAACTGCACTTTTTGATCAGCCCTATCACACACCATCTCAGCAATCTGTCCATCCTCTAAAACAATAAAACTCGTCTCCAAAAATTTATTTTTCTTAATTTTTTTCTTATCCTTTTTCTCATCGTCATACTTAAAAGCCTGCTTAATCCATCGCTCAATATCTTTACAAGTGAATGGATCATCCTTGTCTTGCTCACATCTTTCCTCTATTGATATTTTTAACGCACCTCTTACCATATCAGGATCATATCCTTGAGCTTTCAAGCTACAAGCAAATCTAAAAAAAGTATCATCTTGTTGACCCTTTGGAACATTATCAGGAAGACTGAATTTCTCTTTCTCGGATTCCTTCTTTTCTTTAAATAATTCATATACCCAATCTGGCATTCTTATTGGCTTCATATCAAAGGGAGATTGATCTTCCACCCATTCATATATTTGCTGCTTATCTTTCCCTAGTATTTGCGAGTGTGCATATTCAGGAGTCATAAGCGATGGCTCAACAATAATATAACCACCTTGATTTCTTATGTCTATCCCAACATGACCATAAATGTCTGAATCTTGATGTATTTTTCTTTTTTCATCAAGCTCAAAAAGCAAATGTCTTCCAGCTGTCGGAGTAATAGACTCTACCGTTATAATATCCTCATGCTTTATAGCCTCCCACGTTCTTGAGCCAAAACGTCCATCTTTATCATCAATGTCAATCACAACAAATCCCGACTTACCACAAGCAACTCCAATCATGGCATCTGGATTGCGAGTCCACCATCGTCGTATAACCTGCTCATCTATCGTGGCGTCTTTAAAACCATTCTTAGTCATTGGATGCTTATTATTTCGTCTGCACGGAAAAACATACCATCCAATTTTGCTATACTTTAATGCGTATTCTAATAATTTGTTTTCCATTTCTCTCCTCATCCTCCTATTTATTTAATTTAAATCTTCTGCCCTCATTGAAAATAATTTTAAACGGCAACATTTCCCTTATTTGCTTCAAAAATAAAATTCTTAATATTCTTGAACGCTTCGCTAAATGCTCTTGCGTCAACCCTCCCTCCGTTGTAAAACTTTAAACTCTCATCTATTAACTTCTGGCTTGCCTTAAACTCAAGAACAATTTTTGCTCCATTTCTTTGTTTTCCTGCAAGCTGAAAGCCTACTGTTAATAAATATGCAGCTTCATAAATATTCGCAGTACAATAATTTGTTTTATTCATCGCATCCTACCTCTCTCCTCTTTATGATTGACACTTCTAACGTCTACGGATATAATTCTAAAAAGCGACATTAAGAGGATGAGATGAAGATAATTAGTGAAAAAAAATTTGGAAGAGGGAGTTTACGCAGGAGGTTGAATCAAATTGCGAGAAATATGATTCAGCTATCAAAGCCAAATGCCACTCTAAGAGGACACATCTTTACCTCTAAAAATGGTGATATTGAAGGCTTTGCCCTTATAGACCTATCAGGAAAGGAGTCTGTTAAGTTAAAGCCTGCGTTTTCTGATAATGGAAAAAGATTGGACTTTCAGATACAGCATGAAATATTTCATAGCTGGAAAGACTGGGTTGATTACATTCGGATGCGTAATTACGCTACGAAAAAAGATTTAAAGGGTATTCAATTAGGAGACAAATTCTCTCGCCTACCAAGAGGCTTCATTCCTTCTATCTTTTTAGATAATACTAATATTAATGATTCCAACTGGGTGGAAGAATTAGCAGATTCTATTACGCTAGAATTGGGAATATATCTCGCTCAAAGAGAAATAGTATCAGCATGCGAATTCAACCAACTATTCATCCAGTTTGCTAATAAATACTTTAATAAAACATACACAAAAATAAAGTACTCTGAAATATTATTAAATAATTTGCCCAAAGTCATTGGATATTGGTGCCAATCTAAACATTCCCTTGGCTTGAAATATCACGTTGGCATTTACCTGCAAAATATTCTAAGAAAAGAAAAAAAGAAAAAGTATTTCTCTGATGAAGATTTTATAAATGAACCCATCAAGAAATACCTGTATTACAGCAATCGTAGAGGCACCATAAGATTATCTAAAAAAGAAGGTCGCTATGTGTTTACTGCTAAGCAAATGGCTTTAGCAAGGCATAGAAAAAGTGAGAAGGATGTTAAAAAAGCATTGGCGGAAAGATATGCAGAAAGAAAAAGTATTAGCTATAAAACTGCTCAAAGATGGATGCAAAGACAAACAAAGAACGGTAAAAGTCTAAAAGACATCTATACTTCATCGAGCTCTACTCTTTAGCATCTATATAATCTTTCTTGGAATAAACATTTTAATACTTCTCTAATATCTCTTTCTTTTCTTTGTTAAATTCTTCTTCAGTTATAGCACCGTCGTCTTTGAGTTCTTTTAATTTCTTTAACTTATCATACCCATCTTCTTCTATTTCAACTTCAAGCTTTTGCTTTGGGACTTCTGATTCATCCACATATTTAATAACAAGACCTCTGATTATCTTTTTGACTATCGGAGTTGAATAAGTGGGGTAAGTAGTTGTCGTTCCGCTATATGTTGCCGTGTTGCCATAGCCATAAACAGTTCCGCTTGTATAAGAGGAGCCGCCAGAATTGTAGAAACCTGCGACATCTTTGCTATGGTTTACAATAATCGCATCCCCACCCATTTTAGAAGCTTCCTCCTTCAATCTTTTGTAAAGACTTTCTCTTTGAGCTGCTGGTGCTGCTTGAGACCCAACTTCACCAATAGCTACAAATGGTTCTTGCGGAGGAAATTCAAATATAGCAATATCTTCAGGATTAGTTGCTGGATATTTCTTTGCATTAGGATACATCTGCGAAGAAAATGTTGCACAGCCAGCCAAGAAGCAAAAGACAAAAACGAATACTATTTTTTTCATAGCCACATCCTTAACTGTTAAACAGCGTTTCATTTATTCTTTATTCAATTACCATAAATAAAAGACTCGGAACCATCAGGATGTTCTATCCTATCGCCTTGAATAAAAGATTCTGAGCCATCAGGATTCTCTATTCTATTACCATAAATAAAAGATTCTGAGCCATCAGGGTATTCTATCCTATCGCCATAAATACGAGCTTCCCCGTATTGTGGCGCAGAATAAGAAGACTGATTTGCTGCTCTTGTTGAATTCTCTGCCCCTGCCGAAAGAATGGCAACCCAAGAATCCATAGCATTTCTTCTGTCAGTTTCAAACTGGGAGCATCTTTTATGTGCATAAGCAACAACTTTTGACACAATATCCTTGAAATAACCTTTTTTCCTTCTATGTTCATTCTCAATAAAATTAGCAAGAGAATAATAAGTGCGCACCTTATTAAAATCTTTTTCAAGATCTTTGCAGCTGTCAACCTCATCTCGATATTGTTTCCAGGTTATTATTTCACTGTCCAATCCTTTTTTAAGAATTTCATAAGTATTAATTACTAATTCTGGATTTTCTTTTTGCATTTCTAGCATTAATTTATAGCTTTGAACTACTATATTCTTTTCTTCAGCAGACCTAGTCTCAAATTCCAGACTAGACAAAAAACCATCCATCTCCTCAATAATCATATTTATATTTTTCTTAACAGAGCACGGTTCATTCATAAGATTCAAAAGGAAGAAATCTGAATTAGATAAATATTCTTGCTTATGCATATCTAAAACCAATTTTTTATAGGATGTCCCATAAGAAACGCATCCAGCCAATCCTAGGCACATTAGAATGATTAGTATTTTTTTCATAGCCCCATCCTTTAAATAATTTTTTTCATTCTAATTCAAAATAATAGGGGTCTTCTGATTCATCTCTTGCCTTTGATTCCTCATAGGTTTCACCAGATAATAGTTTCTTTAAATGAAGAGCACAATAAGTAACGATTGTAGGATTAAATTCTTCCTCAGAAATTGCCCCATATTTATATTTCTGAGCTAGTTCATTATATTCTTTAAATTTATCTTTAAAAAGTTTATTAAGATAACCTATAAGCTTATAACGTTCTTCATCAGAAATAAGATGCGGTATTTTTCCTATAGGGATTTCAGAGTCATCTTTTCGAAGTTGAGTTATAACCATAATAAGATTCGCTGAGTCCCTATAGAATTGCACCCACGCAACTTCCATATCAGAACTATTCTTGACAATGTCCGAGGTTGTTCCATCTGCTGAGCCATCCAAAATTTTAAGATTCTTCTCCTGCAAAGTTTGAATATAATTAATACCCGCATACAAAGGACCTGCTATCATGTTAATCCTGTTTGAATCTGCAAAGATTCTATCAAAATCCATAGCCACTTTTCTCATATTTACAAATTCCCCTGCCCAGGGATAAAGAACTTCTTTTGCCTCATTTAAATATGAAATATAAGTATTTATATTCTTCATCTGATCTAAAATATTTGATGTTTCCATTTCCGCATACATATTTGCAACCTCTAGCCTGTGCAGGCAATCAATATAATCGTGTAAAAATTGATATGTCTTTAAAGGTTTTTCTATTATATAATCCTCTATTACATTTTCCGTTAAAGAGTCTAGTCGAGAAACACTCAATTCTTCAGCTTCCAACTTTTCTAACATAGCCCTTAGTTCTTCGTCTGTCAGAGAGCTTAAGCTTGATATTTCTTCGTTCTCTTTAATATGAGAATCGTAATACTCGCTTTTTTCTAACATAGCATTTGATTCTTCGGATTCTTCTGCAAAAATATTAAAAACAAATAAATTGAAACATACCAAAACAATTAATAATTTCTTCATAGTCCTCTCCTAATTTTATCACTTAATATTCCACCAAAGATTTCTTAAATGTCTAATAGCTATATTTTCTGGCTTTTTATATTCATCAATTTCTGATTCTAAAACAAAAAATATCCTTTTATCTCCATGCCTTATATAAACCTCTTTAACTTTTTCAAGCTCTTCTTTTCTAGAAAAAGGTGATGTTGCATATACCGCTATCACTTGTTTTGGATTAAGTATATAGCTGCCTGCAATACCATCATTGCCTACAACTCGAGGATTTTCTAAGACATAAATAGATCCGTCTTCCATCTCAACCCTGTAGGAGAGTATTTTAAAATTAATCGCAGTTTTTGTATTATTTGTAACTCGAAAAACAAAATCAAAAGGCTCTATAGATTCGTCTACGCAAATATGACCTGAAAGAATGCTTTCGTCATAAGACCATAAACACCTTCCTTCAGCTCTGCTACCTATGAAGCTCGTAAACAATAAACAACAAAAAACAATTAATAATTTCTTCATAGCCCTCTCCTTTTCCGAACCCTTCGCAACAATCTTTTCTATTAATATTTACTTGTCTTTACATATTCATTCGTAACAATCTCAGAATCGCTCATATTAATATAATGATCACATATTTTTTCACCTTTTACAAAATCAAATGCATCAACAAAGATTGCATCATCCTCGGGGTGAATCGTTATCTGAGAAACTTTCTCCTTTCCTCCAGGGAAAAACCCTATATTACAATCTATCTTCTTCTTTTCATCAATCATCACTTGCAAGTAAGTTGTTGGGTATGCTCCGCCCATGCCATTGCCTGCGGGAGGATAAAGCGTCAAAACTGTATCAATCTTATGTTTCCCAATTACAGCACTTCTTTTAAAAGTTCTCGCCTCTCCTGCATGAAGTTCCCCATGAACAAAAATATCTTCCTTAGCTAATTTTTCCCAGTTATCAGATACATAATCAACATATTCCACGCTACGCACAAAACTATCTGAAATTGTTATTTTTCCTAATTTAGGCTGGTATCGATACTCAATATAATTATGATACATATCAGCAACGGATTCTGAACAAAAAACTAAAAAACAAAATATTAGCCCTATTATTATTTTCTTCATTACACTCAATCTCCCTTTACCAAAACTTTATTCTCCAAAAATCCTTTTATATTTTTTTGGATAAGTTTGTTTAAAAACCTCTATTACCTCTACTGGCATCCAGCTCTCAAGGAGAACCTTAGGATCTTCTCCGTTATCAAAATCTCCATCCATCACAGCTATAGTCTTAAAAACAATTCCAATTCCGCCCATCTCTCTAAAAGTTCCCTTTCTTAACCCGATATAAAGAGTCTTATCTATCTCTTTAGCGTAATAAACAGGATGTCTCTCAACGATAGTTCCTTCTTGTCTATGAATCTCGATCAAGGCTCCCAAAATCTTAATTTTATCTTCCTGAGAAAGACCAACCCACGCAAGCAACGTATCTTTCTCTTTTATTTTTTCTCTAAAATACTCTTCACCATGATCAGCTGGAACAAAGTCTTTTTCAATCGCAAGACCCAAAAGCTCTTCTTGTGTAGGCTGAAATTCAGGATTAATATCTACAGCTTGAAAAGCATGCACATAAGAAGTAAAGAATAAAAGTATTGCGATAAAAAAGTATTTCTTCATTTCATCACCTTAAATCTTTTATAAGACAAGTTCGTATAATATAAGTATTACAATAACAGCCCATAAAAGTTTTTTAATCGATTCTACAAGCTTTCTGTTCTCTTGATAAAAAACCTTCAGGTATTCAAGAATTTTCTGAGATTCTGTTTTGTCTTCCAGCTGCCTATAATTACGCAAGAAATAAAAAACATTCTGCTTGCTATCGGAAGTTTTCTGATAATAAAGCTCTCTGAACTCATCTTCCTGCTCTCTCCTTGCCCCAAACGGTAAGAATTCTGGCATATTAAAATCACCAGAATCAATCTCATTTAAAATAATTTTCATTAGGGTGTGATGTAAATTCTTATTTCTCAATAAATATCCATTAGTGTACCCATCGTTAACTTTTAAAATCTTACCTAATTCTTTTTCAGTTAATGCCTTTAGCTCAACACATCTAATGCTTATTATTTCATACGGGTCATTTATTCCTTTTTCAAACAATTCATTGTAGTTCTGAAATAACGTTTTTTCTTCAGCTAAATTCCAAAACAATTTAGCTCTAAATAAATCATACTTTCTATCAATTAACTTCTCGTACATATACAATTTTAGATCCTGATCGCCATAAAAAGAATCTAAATAATTACTGACAATATCAGGATCAGATTCAAGCCACTTAAAAACCAGCTCACAAATCTTTTTATTTCCTGATACTGTAAAACAAGCATCTAACCCATCTGTATACGAATCGTCAAGAAAACCCTTTTTTGAGTCTTCTATATATTCTTTATTAGTAAAAAAAGAAAGAATTAGTTCTCTTCTTCCATCTTCATCCTTTAACTCATCGCAATCTGGGTCTATTAATTTCTCAACAAAATCACTACTATATTTAAATGACCTACAATAAGCAAGTTTCTCCATAAAGCTTAAACTCTTAAAATCTTTGCCTTCCAAAAATAATCCTTGGCTCTCAATCATTTTAGCTCTCATCAACTCATCACCATCATTATAAAGCCTTATCAAGCTCTTATCGTCAATGGAATTGCTATTCTCAACTAAAATAATCTTATCTATTTTATTCTCTCCAGAAACAATAAAATTCTCAAGATGTTCATATACTCGAGATGTCAAAGAATTATTCACTAAGTCTGAAATTAGTTTTTTCTTCTCCTCTAAGGGCAAAATATTAAATAAATATTCAATTTCTTTTTTTGTATACTCGTTACAAACTACAAACTTTTCTATTTCATAGATCATCAATTCCTCCTTTTAGAAGTCTAATTTCCCTAACGCCTCATCTACATGCTTCTTTGTAAGGTGGCTATATATCATGGTTGTATCAATATCAGAGTGACCCATTAATTTCTTCATAAAGCTCCTCTATTTTTTGTTTCTTCACAATAATCTTTCGCTTTCTTTCTTGCAGCTGTAAAACCAATTAAACTAAAAGTTTCATTGTTCATATCAAAATATTTTATAAATTCTTTCGGTTCAACAATTTTTAAATTTAGCTCATTTCCCTTAATAAGAAAATTAGTAAAATCCTCTTTCGCTACAAAATTAGTGAATGTCATTATGGTAATCGATCCCGTATTTTTAGAAAATACATTAACACTAATCTGAAATTCTACACCATCAACTTCAATGCTAAAAGTAACTGGTTCTCCATCAAAATCTTTTACTTTTTTATCAAAAGATCCGAGAGATATCAAAAGAATATCTGTGTCACAATCCTTAGTATTCTTTAAGAATCCAAATTGATGCCCGTGAACAACCGTTCCATGGGCATAAAATAAAACCCTTCCTCCGCTAAACGGCTGAACATTCCAATCTTTAATCGTCCATTCTTGAGCGAAAGACAGTACTGGAAGAAGCAATAAAGCTAATATGATTAATAATTTATTCATCAGAATTTTCTTTTTTCTTATTTTGAGATTTCGATAGCGATTTCAATATCTTCCTACCTGAAAAATACCAACTTATTCGCCCCCATATATCAAAATAGGCGCTTGCGATCTCAATCTCGCTATATCTCTCTGCCAGCATACTTTTAATCCATCGTCCCCTGGAAACAGTATCATTTTCTTTATATGCCATTTCATATCTATTCAATTCACTAATTCCGAGCTTTTCTTTAATTTGCTTAATATCACACCTTATTTCTAAGAAAAATCTTTTTATGCCAACATAAACAATAATTAAAAAAGCTAAACAAAGCATCTTATCCATATTGTTCCTCCACTTATTCTCTAAAATAATTTATTTCATTCTACTCCTCACCCAAAAAACAAGCAAGGTTCAGAAATTTAACTTCTCAACCGCATCATCTACATGTTTCTCCGTAAGATGACTATAAATCATAGTTGTATCAATATCGGAATGACCCATTAATTTCTTCACTGTAGCTAAATCTACACCCTTCATAACTAAGTGTGAAGCAAAAGTGTGCCTAAGAGCATGGATCTTAGTAATCTCTGGAAATCCACATTTTTTAGTAAGACTCATTAATTTCTTACGAAGGCGATTCTGAAATATTTTCTTCCCTTTTTCATCAGGAAAAACATATTTACTATTCTTAATTTTATTCCTCTGTTTTTGAAGCACATCACACAAAACATCATTAATAGGAATTTCTCTCTCATTCGTTTTCGGAGACCATCCATCTTTTTCAATAATACGGATCTTTCTTCTTTTAAAATCAACATTGTCCCAGCAAAGATTCTCAAGCTCACTCTTACGCATTCCTGTATTTAAGAATGTAAAAAGTATTGCCCTAAACCAATCATCTGCCTTGTCGAGCAAAACCCTACACTGATCATCTGTTAAGAACTCAGGAGAAACTTTCTTAGTTATTTTTAGCTTAGATACGCCGTCTGTTGGATTTTCTTTTGAATAACCCCATTGTATGGCTAAGCGAAGCATCATCCTTAAAACAACCATTTCTGCATTAATAGTGCGGTTCTCTGCACCATCTCCTTTTCTAAACCCTTTGTAATCTTCAAAAATCTTCGGGGTGAAATGAGAAATCTTTTCTAAATGTGAATAATCAGTCTTTAAAAATCTTTTAAAATTATTAAGTATCGCTCTATACCTTTTCTGCGTAGAAAGAGCAACATTAGTTTTGCAATATGCTTGAAAATCAAATAGTAACTTGTGAAGGGTTGAATCTTTTTGATCAAAACCTAATTCTTTACGAGCTAGCTTAACTTCAAAATCTTTCAATGCAAGCTCTGCCATCTTTTTAGACTTGCCGACAGCCTTACGCCTCCTGCGACCATCAACACGATAGTCTATAAAATATGCGTTTCCTTTTTTGCGAAGTGTTGCCATTGTTCTTTGTTTCAACTTTCTACATGAAAGCCTATTTCTTTTTTCTGTTTTTCAGGCTCTGAATGCAATTTTCTAATCAAATCAATTATTGCCCTAATATCTCCATCATGCTTCCCTATCCTATTCTCAATCTTTTTCAATTGACTAGCTAATTCTTTATGAATAAAAGTTAATTGTCTCAACTGCGTAAATGTCCTCATAATTGTAATATTAACCCGTATCGCCCGATCGCTATTTAAAACACTCGAGAGCATAGCAACACCTTGTTCGGTAAAGGCAAAAGGTAGTTTCCTTCGACCACCCCAACTTGATGTCGCAAATTGCGATTTCAAGACCTGAAATTCATCCTTTGATAATTGAAACATAAAATCATCTGGAAATCTCTTAACATTCCTTTTGACTTGTTCATTCAAACGACTAGTCGTTACTCCATACAATTGAGCCAAATCTTCATCAAGCATTATTTTCTGCCCTCTGACAATATAAATCATGCTTTGAATAATTTCTTGAGAAGTTGAAATAACTTTTATTTTCTTTTTTACCATTTTCTAACCTCCAGATTGGTTATTCTGAGATCACATTGTGACTTCAAACAAAAAAGGCAACCCTCCGCTAAGAGAATTGCCTTAAAATTAACTAATAAATTTGTCTCACTATTTCCTCACATTTTCATGGGCACCATCTGGGCACCAAGCCTATGTGAAAATATTACCACTCTTGTAAACTACTGTCAATCAATATGTTTATGACACTAATAAATAGAATGGTGGAGGTGCGGGGAATCGAACCCCGGTCCTTGGGATACCTAATAAAGGCCTCTACATGCATAGTTTGTTTTTTAAAATTTCACTTTGATCACTTTAAACAAACAAACATTATCAAAGCTAGCCTTTAAATCTCACTTTGCCAACAAAGGCGATCAACAAAGCCAGCCTATTAAATAACCTTTCTCAAAACCCATAGACAAAATCTTGAAAAAGGGCCCTATTTATTTAAACAGGGACTGTTTCGCCAGCGAAGATTGGTTCAACAATCTCGTTAGCTTTCGCAATTAGATTATCTGCGTTTATTATTTGCCTAGATGATTAACGAGGCCAACTAGACATCCTCGGCATGCCACCAATATCGGGTGAAGCTCAAGTCGAAGCCTTGTCACCCCCCTTTTAAAGAACGATAAATCAATGCCGAATTTCATATATTATTCAAAAACGGAATACAGCATTAAACACTGTAATCACTAATGTTATACAAAAAAGTCAACATTAGTGATTACAGTGTTTTAATTATAGCTTATTTCTGATGTTTTTCAAGAAATGGTTACGAACGAGGCTTATAGCTACGCACTGCGCGATCAACTTGCTTGTCAAGATCACGTTTCTTTATTGTTTCACGCTTATCAAAAAGTTTTTTACCCTTCACAAGCCCGATTTCAACTTTGACAAAATTGCGCGCATTAAAATAGATTTTTGTCGGTATGAGCGCAAGACCTCTCTGGGTCATGCGACCTAAAATCTTTTTGATTTCATTCTTATGCAAAAGGAGCTTGCGCTTTCTATCTGCTTCCAAATTAAGATAGCTAGCCTGAACATATGGATTAATATGAAGATTATAAAGAAAAATTTCATTGCCCTCAATGCGGGCAAAGCTATCTTTAAAATTTATCCCATCATCTCGAATTGATTTAACTTCGCTGCCAGATAACGCAATCCCGCACTCCCATTGATCAACAATAAAATAATCACGAAACGCTTTTTTATTTGTCGCTACTTTTCTGGCTTTCATGTTTAAAATCCTTTAGAAATTTCAATGTATACTGTTAAGAAAATTGGCGTTGCCAAAAGCCCCAAAAGATGCCCGTACAAAATAGCCTTGCTGATAATTTTCTCCTCAGTATGAAAATACTTCGAAATAACGACGAGTGTCGTCGCACTAGGAACAACCGATTCTAAAATAATCAAAAACCCAACCAGGCCTTTTATCTTTAAAAGAAAAACAACCAAGAGTGCTAGCAAAGGAAGAAAAATAACTTTTGTTAAAACAGCGAAAACAATCTCTTTTTTATATTCTTTAATTTTAAGACTCATACCTGCAAGATTTGCACCAACAACTAAAATCGCAATCGGAAGCGCGCAGGCTCCAAACATTTCAACCGATGACATCATAACGCCAGGCACAAACCCTTGTATATTAAAGAAAATAGCAATCAATGAAAAAACTGTTGCCAGCATCGGTGGATTAAACACATCTTTTAATTTTAAAGTTTTTGCATCTTTTCCTGTCACAAGACAGACGCCGAGTGACCAAATCGCCAAATTAAATCCAGCTAAAAAAAGAAAAATATACACATACATTTGCCCTGCTTCACTAGGACTCAACACTTGCGTAGCAACAATCAAAGGAATATAGCCTGCGTTCTGAAATGATGTCAGAGCCAAAATTTCATTCTTCACGCGCGTATTCTTAGAAAAGCTCGAAACAATCTTACCAAGCAAAAACCCACCAAGAGTAATCGCAAAGCTTAAAAGAGGAAAAAACCACCAATTTTCATACTCAGAAAATGAAAAACTATCTACAAACTCTGAAAAAATCAAACAAGGCAAAAATATATAAACCAAAAGCTTGCTTAATGTTTTTAAATTTTCCTCTTTAATAACACCTTTTTTCCCAAGAATGTAACCAACCGATCCTGTAATGAAAATCTGTAGCGTCGCTAACCCAATGCTTTGAAACGATATATTTAACATTTATCTTTTTCCCGTCAAAATTTTAATAAAACACGCTAACTTAATAAAATTCATCTATTTCCTAAATTAGAAAATTTAATTAAGAAGCAGTATAACAACGACATTATACCACAATGATATTCTCACGCAATTCCTTGACTAAAAAACCGATAATGCAAACAATTGACACATCAAAGTTTTATCGATATACTTTTAAAAAAGACGCAACAACAAATTCAACATAAACAAAAGAATTCCAGAATGCAACAAGCACAACTCTTTATTATTGGCGCAGGCCCAGCTGGATACACCGCAGCTTTTTTAGCTGCCGATAAAGGCCTAAAAGTCACCCTAATTGACTCAAGCGGAAAACTAGGTGGCACCTGCCTTCATCATGGATGCATCCCATCTAAAGCTCTTTTGCATGTTGCTAAAATTATTTCAACGGGCAAAGAAGCCTCGAATCTAGGCGTTACCTTTAACGCGCCTTCTTTAGATCTTGAAAAAATCGCATCTTTTAAAAACAAAGTTATTACACAGCTAAACGGTGGGCTCAATCTACTGCTTAAAAAACGCGGCATCACTCTGATTGAAGGTATTGCTTCATTTTTAAACGAAACATCACTTGAAATAAAAACACCGGACAAAACAATCACGCTTAGCTTTGAAAAATGTATTATTGCAACAGGTTCTTTACCAGCTAATCCATTTGCTGATGCTCAAAAAGATGATCGTGTTATTTTCTCCAAACAAGCACTAGAATTAAAAACTATTCCTAAAAAACTTCTAATTATCGGCGGTGGATATGTTGGGCTGGAAATGGCAACAATCTATTCAAGCTTCGGCTCAGAAGTAACTGTTTGCGAAATTGCACCAACCCTTTTACCTGGCGGAGATCAAGACGCTATCGCTGTGCTATCTAAAAAGCTTTCAAAAACGTTATCCAATATTCATGCTTCAACCGCTGTTGAAAGCTATCAAAAAACAGACCAAGGTATCTTGGTTGTTTTTAATGGACCGCAAGAAAACATTTTTGAGGATACATTTGATCAAGTTCTCATTGCCGCAGGACGCATCCCAAATACAAAAAATTTAAATCTTTCAAATGCAAACATCTCCCTAAATGAAAACGGTTTCATTGAAATTGATAAAAAAAATCAAACTCCAACTAAAAATATTTACGCCATCGGAGATGTTTCAGGCGGACTTCTTTTAGCGCACAAAGCTTCCGATGAAGCGCATCGCATCATTGAACTCATTTCAAATCCATCTTATGAGCAAGCACCAAGAACAATCCCCTGTGTTATTTTTACAGATCCAGAAATTGCATGGTGTGGCGTAACTGAAGTCGAAGCTAAAGAAAAAAATATGGAAATAAAAATATCTAAGATTCCAATGCTGACCAACGGCCGCGCACTTGGCATTAATCAGAGAGATGGATTTATAAAATTAATCTTTGATTCTAAGCTTGGAAATATCATAGGAGCTGTTGTGGTTGGCCCTGAGGCAGGAGAACTTATTGGCTCAATCAATCTAGCCATTCAAAATCAATTAACAACAAGGCAATTTGCCGAGACTGTCTTTCCTCATCCATCACTATCAGAAACATTAAAAGAATGCGCCCAAAGCTTTCTAGGCACCAGCGCTCATTTTGTTACGAACTAGAAACAGGAAAACGCAAATAAAAACGCACACCTTTTTGTTTTCCTTCCATATTCTCAACACTAATAATACCGCCGTGATCTGCAATTAAATCTCGACATAGCGCAAGACCGATCCCTGTTCCTTTTTCTCGATTAGATACAAATGGCTCAAAAACATATTTCATCTGGTCATCCGTTAAGGTCGACCCTGTATTCTCAAAAATAACAAAAACCTCATTGGCTGAAGAGTCAAATCCAGAAATCATCTTGATATATCGCTTTTCTCCTCTAGGCAAATCTCCCATGGCTTCTAGCGCGTTAATAATAATGTTCATAAATGTTTCCTGGAGATGCACTGCATCAGCATGCACTTTAGGAAGGTTCTCTTCACGCTCAAAATCCCAATTCACACGTTTAATACGAAGCTCGTCTCTTACAAGCCGCAAAGCGCGATCCATGCAATCATTAACATTAACATTTTCTTTCTTCACTTCCTTATGACGCATCAAATCCATCAAATCATTAAGCATCTCCTTGATATATGTCGATTGTTCAAGAATAAGATCAATGGTCTTATAGCGTGGATCTTTTTCATCCGTGTTGCTCCGCATAAACTTTACAAGTCCATGCATAGCTGTAATCGGCTGACAAATCTGATGCAAAATACCTGCAGAAAGAGAAGAAAAAATAGCAGCCTTACCAACATCCGCCAATTTAAGCTTTATATTTTCAGCTTCTTCTTTAGCGGCCTCGGCCTCTGCCCCTTTCAAGCGCACTTTTGTACCCAAAGCCCGAAGCTCAAGCAAAAACGCAGCATTATGATATTTTACAAGAGCATACGACATAACAACAATCGCAAGAAACAAGCATATCGGGCCTAAAGGATAAATGCTAATACCATAATTATTGAGTATGGTAATATTGCTTAGCGTTGTCAAAACAAAGGCTACCATCACAAGTTCTAATTTTCGTTGATACGGAAGATCCGATTGTCGTCTCCGAGGAAGCTTGAGAAACTCAAGATAATGATGCAAAATATTAAAAAGCGCATAAGTAAAACAAGAAAAGCTAAAAACAAGAAACAACCACTGCGGCTCTTGGGCTTTTGGAGAAAAACCCCAGGAATATTCAACAATACCATTAAAGAATGGATCCCTCAAAGACTTAATCAAAAGCAAAATAACACCAAAATATGCCATCCAAAGAAAATATCTCTTTCTCCTGTAGTGATTGGTCACCACAATAGAAAGATGCAACAACGTCGTTGGAACCAAAATCATGCTCAAAAAGATAACGCGTCCCCAGAAAAAAGTTACTGTATCGACCCAAGCACTTAAACCAAGAGCAAAACCCAAAAACCAAAGGGCAGAGCTCACATAAAAATAAAAAATAGAACGATGAAAACTAAGGCGTGCGCCCAACCCCAAAATAAAAAGAGAAAAGAAGAATGCAATGCTGAAGAAAACAAATGGAATCAACGAAGAAATATTAAAATAATAATACGGTGATTGGATAATATTTATAAGATTTGTCATTTTTTAAATTATAACACAAAAGACTAAAAAACGTATTTTTGCTTAAGTTTTATTTTGTCTCTATTTTTATTTGAGCGCCATCGCCTACGCCAATATTATAGGCATCAGTAAATCCAGCATTAACTTCCAAAACATATTTTGTCAATTCATCAGACCCATAAGTCGGGCACAACCCAGATAAACATGGCGGCGCATTCTTTTTGATATAAACAACTTCGCCAGCACTATTAAACCAAATCATATCCAAAGGAATCAATGTATTCTTCATCCAAAAATTTGCTTTAGACGGTTCAGGAAAAATAAAAATCATTCCCTTATCTTTATCTAAATGCTCACGATACTGCAACCCCTGAGATAGCTGTTCTGGAGTCTGAGCAACTTCCACCACCACGCATGTCGAGTCAAAACATACTTTCGATATCTGTTGCTTGCAGCCAGCAGTCAAGCTTGATATTAAAAACAATCCAACAATAAACATATGCTTCATCATAATGTTCCTTCCTCTTCTGTTAAGCGAACGTAATCTTGAAACGTCGTCTCACCTGTAATTTCTTGATTAACCGTTGAAATGCGTTGTGTTGTATACGGATGCGTTCTCCAATAACTAAATCTACGAATTGGCTTTTTCGCATTAATTTCATGTAATTTTTCTAAGAATTTCTTCATTTCTTCAGGATCATAACCAGCCTTTTTCATATATTTAACAGATAAGCGATCTGCCAAGAATTCATCCTCTCTTGAATACCCCGTAAGAATTGATCCAAATGCTAAATTTATTCCTGGCGCCATTTTTGAGTTCCCTGACGTAATCGCCATAATTTGTAACAAATTATATCCATATTGGGCTTGCAACCTCTTCATGGCATGTTTAGCTGTAATATGACCAAATTCATGAGCAATAACACCGGCAAGTTGATCATCATTATCCACAACATCAATCAAGCCCTTATACACATAAATAAATCCGCCTGGAAGCGCAAAAGCATTCACTTCGTCTTTGTTAATCACTTGAACAGTATAAAAAATCTCTGAACGATCACAAACTTCTTTAATCCGTTTTTCAATTCTCGACACCCGCTCATTGATATCAACATCTGTATTGATTTCGAATTCTTTATTGATGCTTCGCGCAATAGCATCTCCAATAGCAACCTCTTTTTCTGTGCTAAAAAGGAGCGTCTCTTGTTTTTGTGTTGCCAAATTGTACTCGGTGGATACGCATCCTGCTAAATATAAACACATTAAAAGTGTTAAGATTTTTACTCCAAACTTTTTTAGCATCTGTGTTAGACGTGCCATTGGAAGACCGACCACATTAAAATAACACCCTTCAATTCTTTTGATAAAGAATGCACCTCTTCCTTCAATATCAAAACCCCC
>JAQUUP010000012.1 GCA_028693815.1 Candidatus Omnitrophota bacterium | reverse complement strand
AAATGATATGGTGCATAAGAATGTTATAATTAGATATTAGCGTTTTAGATAATTTTGCAAAAATGGATTATTGTGAGCAAATGTAACAAGGAAGATTGAAGAATTGTTATGATAATGATTGCAGCAAAAAAGTTTTAAGAAAGAGATGCCGATAGCCATGAGTAGTTAAAATATTCAGGTTTATTTTTATGCCTTTTTCTGAAAAGAATATTGCGATATTGCGAGATATTATGGAGGTGACTACGACTGAAAAAGGAACTCTCTATGGAAAGACAGGTTCAGGCATGGGAGTTGATGGGAAAGGGTCTTTAGGATGGTTTGTCGGATTTCTTGAGCATGGCAAAACGACATATATATTTGCTTGCAATATTACCGGTGGAGAAGAGTCCTCTGGGAAAGTTGCTCAAACTATTATAGAAAATATTTTTAAATCTCAAGGGTTTCTTTAGAAAAAGGCAGTTAAGTAATTGTTGCCAATTCATTGTATGGGTTATTTGTTTTTTAGTTATGCATCAGTTGTGCATTTTGTCTTTGTGCAGAATCAAGTTTTGTAAATCCATTGCGGGTTAATTACTTGAATGATTTTTTTGTTGATGTGTTATCGCATCTTGAAAAAATAGCGATGTTGTTGCTATCTTAATTTTGTAGAGTTATTTTAGTTTGATAATTGATTGTTTTATTTTTCATTAGTTTGTAAGGAAAAAAGTATGTTAAAGCCAAAGCTGTTTACTACTCTTAAAAATTATACTTTTAAACAATTTCAGATGGATTCTATATCTGGGATTATAGTTGGTATTTTAGCCTTACCTTTAGCGATTGCTTTTGCTGTAGCTTCAGGCGTGTCTCCTGAAAAAGGTATTTTAACGGCTATAATTGCGGGGTTTATTATTTCTGCGTTTGGGGGGAGTCGTGTTCAGATTGGGGGTCCTACAGGCGCTTTCGTTGTGATTGTTTACAGCATTGTTCAGCAGTATGGCATAGATGGTCTTATGGTAGCGACATTTATGGCTGGCATCATGCTGGTGGCGATGGGTTTGTTTGGATTTGGCGCCGTTATTAAGTTTATTCCTTATCCAGTAACAGTCGGTTTTACTAGCGGAATTGCACTGATTATCTTTATATCTCAAATAAAAGATTTCTTAGGTTTGCATATTGGTGCGTTGCCGTCTGAGTTCTTTGAAAAATGTATGATGTATAAAGACAATATTCATTCTACGAATTATTATGCTTTGCTGATTGCGTGCTTAACGGTGCTCATTATTTTAACATGGGGGAAGATATCGAAAAAAATTCCAGGATCAATTGTGGCTCTGATTGTAACGACTGGTTTGGTTTTCTTTTTTAAGATTCCCGTCGAGACTATTGGCGCAAGATTTGGAGATATTTCAAGCGGCATTCCATTTCCTACTTTACCTAATATAAAATTTAGTATGATTCCAAATTTAATTCAACCAGCTTTCGCGATTGCTATTTTAGCCGCCATTGAATCCTTGCTGTCAGCAGTTGTTTCTGATGGGATGATTGGAGGGAAGCATCGTTCGAACATGGAATTAGTTGCGCAGGGAGCCGCTAATATGATCTCTCCTTTATTTGGCGGAATACCAGCAACAGGCGCCATTGCGCGTACGGCAGTTAATGTGCACAATAGTGGTCGAACACCTGTCGCCGGAATCGTTCATGCGATAACTCTTTTGTTGATTATGGTATTTTTAGGCAAGTGGGCTAAATTAATTCCAATGGCAACGTTAGCTGGGATCCTTGTTGTCGTAGCTTACCATATGAGTGAATGGCGATCTTTTAGGATGATTTTAAGGTCACCGAAAAGTGATGTTCTTGTGCTTTTGGTAACATTTGGTTTAACGGTTGTTCTGGATTTGTCGGTTGCTATCCAGGTTGGAATGGTTTTGGCAGCATTTCTTTTTATGCGTCGGTTGGCGCTAACATCAAATATAAATATGATCACAAAAGAGTTTGTTGACGAGGAAGAGCGCGACGATCCAAATTCTTTGAGCAAGAAAATTATCCCAGATGGTGTTGAAATATATGAGATTAATGGACCGTTCTTTTTTGGAGTCGTTAGTACTTTCTTGGAAGCTATGAATAATATTGATAAAAAACCGAGAGTTCGGATTTTGCGCATGCGCCATGTTTTAAGTATTGATGCAACAGCTATCAACGCATTGAGAACAGTTTATGAAAAATCGAAAAAAAATGGAATTGTTTTAATTTTATCCGGAGTCCGGTCTCAGCCTCTTTTTTCTTTGGAACGGTCAGGGTTGTACACTATTATTGGCGAAGAAAATGTGGTCAGCAATATCGATGTTGCATTAAATTTAGCAAGAGAATATGAAAAACGACGTCTTAGCGAAGGCGTGAATCATTAGTTTTTATGGTCCATGCATTAAAAGGTTACGAAAGTTGTTGAATTTGCAAGGAAGTTTAATTTCTTTAAGCTTAATTAGAGTGATGCGATAGTTCTGAATAGATAAGATGTTCAGGGCTCTTTTTGTGCTTTGTGCGTTAAAGATTGGTTTGGAATTTTTGTGTTTAGTTAAAGATTTTCTTAATTTTGATTTGATTTGTATGATTGTAAGCGGTTAATTGTTCTTCAAGCTTGATTGTACCATAAGGTCAAATTGGGATTTTAAGAATTGCTGCCACTCTTTGTTGTTAGGCTCTATCGACTTTAAGCGTTTGATGATCTTCAAGGCCTTTTTTTTCTGTCCTTGCTGATCGTACATTGTAATTAGAAAAAGGAGAGGCTTGATATCCGAAGGTCTCCAGAATTGCAATGGTGTTTCGACTAGTTCATTGACGAGTGCTTCTAACAAGGCCTGAAGGCTTTTTCGTTGTTCGTTATCTGTCAGACTAACAACATATTTGGGGTTTTGTTTTGTCGTTAGAGAAGGGTAGAGCATTTGCATGTAGCCATAAGGTTCTTCTGATGGTACGATGCGGGTTTTGTGTATCCACGGCAAAGCAAGATCATCTCCGGGATTTGCAATAAATGAAAAGTCATTTTCATGACCATGTGTTTTTATTAGTTCTTTTGATTTTTTAATTATAAGGCGTTGTTTTTCCCAAGTTTTAGCGCAATTTAAATTTAGTTTAAAAGTTTTTGATGCGTTGACAATGATTAAGAATGAAAGACAAAGAAAAGAAAAAATTTTTAAAGTGATCATTAGATGGCGCTTGGGCAGCTTATTAAAATCAATAAAGCTATAAAGAATAATTATAGGATATGGCCAAAAAAGGTAATTATAGTAACTGCAGTTGGCTAAAAGATCGACCCCGTATACCGAAACTCTCATGGCTCCCAAAACTATGATTTGTATGCCCCAAAGACCTAAAACAAGAAAGATAAAAAGGCACCTTTGTTTTAGGAAATCTTTTGATAAGCTTTTTTTAAGAATAAATATATAAGTCAAAATAGCACCCGCTAAGGACAAAAACCCCACAGAAATAATATTTCTTAAGAAAAAAATGCTTTGTGGATTTAAGAAAGCCTGATTATTATTAAATGTAATTCTTTGTGAAATTGTAGGCCTTAAAAGATCAGGAAAAAGGCCGCTTGACAACCACCAATAAAATGAGATAAAGGTGGCTTTAAGCGCTTTGATAAGGGAAAAGGATTCTGATCCTAAAGAATATTGTTGGTTTGAAATGATATTCCAATTGGAAGCGAGATTTAGAAGATTGA
This sequence comes from Candidatus Omnitrophota bacterium, assembly GCA_028693815.1. NCBI lineage: Bacteria > Pseudomonadati > Candidatus Omnitrophota > Candidatus Omnitrophota bacterium. Next base: position 53,034 of record JAQUUP010000012.1, on the reverse strand, counting down.
GTGCTAAATAGATTATTGCCGGAGAAATGACCATTAACCTCCAGTGGCGCGATATCAGGCTTTTTTCGTTTATTTGAGGAGATAAAAAGATTTTTGATAAAAGAAAAAGGAAGGCGGAAAAAAGGAACGCTGTTTCGCAAATAAAGCAAGCGATGAGAAGGGAGATGAATAGTATCCATGTTTGTTTTTTGCTCACGCTTTTATTGTGGATTATTTCATAAAAGATTTGAATACAAAGCAAAACACAGGCAACAAAAATCATATAGCTGTTGATATGATGCCAAATGATCATCTCGATATTTGCGAATAGAACAGAGAAAAAAAGAACAAAGAGTCCTGCGAAGATACTTTTGTGAATTCGAAATAGCAAGCTTAGAAAGAACCATAGGACAGCAAGGTGGAGCAAAAAACCTGTGATCTGCCAATAGGCAAAATTGTAGCCAAAGAGCCACAATTTGGTTCCAAGCACAAAATAAAAGAGTGGACGAAAAAGAGGTGGGCTATATCCGGGAAAAAGATGAAGATTGCGGTTGTAATTAATAGCTTTTTTTATCGCGAGAGAAACCCAACTGTTGTTTCCTGCGGCATCCGCAACGTAAAGCAGCTGGTCGTGACGCGCGATATGAAAGAATGATGGAAAATACACAAAAAGGTTAACGGACACTAAGATGAGAAAGAAAATAAGTTTTAGTTTATTATTTTGAAAATAGGATTTTATTGAAGAAATAGAGGTCATGGAGTTTTGTCGTTTATATTTTTCTAATGTTTCTAGGCTAACATGGGTATTCTGGAACGTCAATAAAAACATTAGGTAAGTTTTGTCATTTTTATTTTTTAAATAGATTTATTCTAATGATTTTTTAATAAAAATATTCCTTTACAATGCATGTATATAGGAGTTTAATGTTAATGTTTATTTTTAATTAATTTTAAAAGGATGTGAATGATGGAGAGAATTTTTCAGATATTTTCCGACATATCATTTTTTCATATTAATATGCTTTTTATTCTAGGGTTGGCTCTTTTTGGAGGGACAGTCGGAGGACGCATTTTTCAGAAAATGAAAATTCCTCAAGTTGTCGGCTATATTGTGATTGGGGTTATTCTCGGAAGATCAGGATTTAATATCATAGATGCTGTTAGCATGAAAACTCTGCAGCCATTTAGCTATTTTGCTTTAGGGTTAATTGGGTTTATGATTGGGGGAGAATTAAGCGCTAAGGTTATTGCAAAATATGGAAAGAAATTTGTTGCGATTCTTTTGTTTGAAGGCTTAGCTTCTTTTGCGTTTGTGGCAATTGCAGTTGGCGTCGCGGGGACGTATTTAACCAAGGATGCTTCTTTTTCGTGGAGTTTGGGGTTACTTTTAGGAGCAATTGCCTCAGCAACGGATGCTGCATCAACTACGGATGTTTTGTGGGAGTATCGAACAAGAGGTCCTTTAACGACGACTGTTTTTGGTATTGTGGCACTAGATGATGCGCTCGCGTTACTTCTTTTTGCTGTCACCGCAAGCATAACGACAAAAATTATCGGTGCCTCAGAAGAAAGTGTTGTATTGGCGATTCTGCATCCTCTTTATGAAATAGGAGGGGCTATTTTTGTTGGTTTGGTTTCCGGGAGTATTCTTGTTAATCTTTTAAAGAAGTATGAAGATAGGGAGCGAGTGCTTGCTTTCTTGATTGGCACGGTTCTTTTTGTTTTAGGATTATCGCTTGCTATCAATGTGAGCATGTTGTTAGCAGCTATGGTTTTAGGAGCAGTTGTTGTTAATGGTGTTCCTCAAATTTCTAAAAGAGTTTTTAAACTTGTTGAAGAAATTGCACCTCCTATTTTTATATTATTTTTTGTTTTTGTTGGAGCTAAGCTGGATTTTGGACACATTACTCCATTCGCTATAGCCTTAATTGTTATTTATTTAATCGGCCGCACAGCTGGAAAAATGCTAGGAGCTTTTGTCGGCGCGCGTACTTCTAAGTCTTCAACGGCAGTTCAAAAGTATCTTCCTTTTTGTCTTTTTAGTCAAGCTGGTGTCGCGATAGGTTTATCCATTGTGGCTGCACATATTTTGCCGCCAGAAATGGGCAATATTGTTGTTATTGTTATTACAACAACAACTTTTTTTGTTCAGATGATAGGGCCTCCATGTGTAAAGTATGCTATTGAAAAAGCAGGAGAAGTAGGATTAAACATTACAGAAGAAGATTTAATTGATGAAACAAGGATCTCGGAGCTGTTGGACACAGATTTTCCTCTAATAAAAGAAAATGCAACGCTAGATGAGATTTTAGATATTTTTTGCAATCATCTATATTCATACTATCCTGTCGTTGATAAAGATAAACGCTTGAAAGGTGTTGTGGGTGTTGAGAGCATGCGTCAGGCCTTTATGTATAAGGATTTGGGAAATTTTGTTATTGCCGCAGATATTATGGAATTTACTTCATTCCAGGTTTCTTCTGAGGCTTCAGCTATGGAAGCAAAAAAGATTTTTGATGGATACCATTTGGATTTCTTACCGGTTACAAATAAAGATGGCGATGTTGTTGGGTGCGTTGAAGAGAGGATATTCTATCAGTTGATTTCTCGCAAAATGATTGAAGCAGAAAGAAAGGCCGGCTTGTTGGAATAGTTGGAAAGACGCGTTTTTATCCTACACTTGTTTTTATTATTGTTTTAACATAAAGATTGCTAGAAAATATTTTTAAATTCCTTGCTCTCATTTTTTTCATATGTTAAAATTTTGTGAAATCTTGAAACAATCTTTCCGTATTACGAATTATATAAAAAAATGAAGGGACTTATGATTACAAAAGACATGATATTCTTGCTGATGGGCGGGCTTGCTTTTTTCTTTTTTGGAATGAAGACCATGTCAGACGGGTTAAAGAATGTTGCTGGCGAACGCTTAAAAAGTATTTTGCATATGGCAACAAAAGTTCCGATTGTCGGATTGTTTGTTGGAGCGCTTGTAACTTGCTTGATTCAATCGTCTAGTGCTACAACTGTTATGGTTGTTGGTTTTGTTAATGCAGGGTTGCTTGTTTTAAAGCAGGCGATTAGCGTTATTATTGGTGCAAACATAGGAACCACGTTTACGGCATGGCTTGTATCTACGATGGCTGTTTTTAAGATTTCTCATTACGCGCTCCCGCTTGTGGCTGTTGGTTTTGTTATCAATTCCTTTGGCAAAACAAAAAATATTAAGCTTTGGGGACAAATCTTGATGGGATTCGGTATTTTGTTTATTGGACTAAGCTTTATGAAAGAAGCTTTTGATTCTTTAAAAGATAGCGAACAAGTTAAAGATATTTTTGTTAATTTTAGCTCGAATCCTCTTTTGGGTGTTTTGGTGGGGCTTGTTTTTACGGTTTTATTGCAAAGCTCTAGTGCGACTATCGCGATTGTTCAGGTTTTGGCTTTTAGCGGCTTGATTTCTTTTAGTGCAGCCATTCCGCTTATTTTAGGAGATAACATTGGAACGACAATTACTGCTCAGCTTGCTGCGATAGGAGGCAATACGAATGCCCGGCGCGCTGCAATGTCGCATACAGTATTTAATGTTGTTGGCGTTTCATATATGCTAATTTTTGTTTATACAGGTTGGTATGTTAAATTTGTTGAATTTATTATTCCGGGTCAAATTACGCTTAAAAATATAATGTTTTACATTGCTGTTTCTCATAGTCTTTTTAATGTGTTTAATGCTTTTATGTTTCTACCTTTTATTGGAGCGTTAGAAAGAATTTGTATATATCTGGTTCCTAAGAAAAAAGGCGCTATTGAAATTGCGCCTCAATTTTTGGAGAAGCATTTGTTGGAAACGCCTTCAATCGCGATTGTTCAAGCTCAAAAAGAAACGGTTCGGATGCTTAGCATTGCTTCGCAATCTGTTTCAATCGCAGTTGATAGTTTTCTGACGAATGATTTAAGTAAAGTAAGGGTAATTTCAGAGCTCGAGAACGCGGTTGACAATCTTCAGTCGGAGATTACTCAGTATCTTGTTGAGCTTTCCCAGAGAAATCTTTCTCAAATTCAGTCTGAAGAGCTCCCTGTCTTAATTCATTGTGTTAATGACGTTGAAAGAATAGGAGATCATTCAGAAAATATTTTAGCACTTTCTGAGCGTAAGTTTGAAAAGAAGCTACCTTTTACAGATGAAGCGATTAGAGAATTATCTTTAATGTGGAATGAGCTTTATAGTATGATTCTTGAGATAGAGTTGGCTTTGAATAAGAATGATTTGAGCATTGCCAAGAACGTGCTTCTCCGTGAGCAACGCATAAATGAGTTTCAACTTAAGCTAAGAAGAGCACATGTTAGGCGTTTAAATGATGGTAAATGTAATATTAAGTCCGGTATTGTATTTCTTGATTTTGTCGATAATCTTGAGAAAATAGGAGATCATCTTACAAATATCGCTCAGGGTATTGTAGGTGGTATGAGATGGAGGCCATTTGAAAAAGGTGGGAAGGTAAAAGCTTTTGCTCAGGGTCATCATGATGGTGAATTAGAAGACGATTAAGATTTTTTGATTGCGAATCTGCATTTTTAGAAGGGATGGTCTAGCAATAAAGATCATCCTTTTCTTTTTTATTTATAGAGGTGTCAATATTTAGGGTTTTAACCCTTTACAAGAAGGCTAAGGTCGTGTATGCTTTTGGCTTAATATTAATCATTAAAAGCAAGGTAAGTTTATTGTGATTTCATGCAATGATGTATCTTTACAGTATGGACAGCAAAAGCTGTTTTCAAAAGTAAGCATTGTTTTTAATTCAGGAAATTGCTATGGGTTAATCGGTGCTAATGGTTCTGGCAAATCCACATTTTTGAAAATTCTTTCTGGGGAGATTGAAACTACAACAGGCGAGGTGAATATTTCCAAGGGAGAGCGGATTTCTATTTTAAAGCAGGATCAGTTTGCTTTTGATGAGCATACCGTCCTTACGACTGTGATTATGGGGCACAAGAGGCTTTATGACATCATGACTGAAAAAGATGCTCTCTATAGCAAGCCAGATTTTTCAGATGCTGATGGTGTTCGTGCCGCAGAGCTGGAAGGTGAGTTTGCTGATCTTGACGGGTGGAGTCTTGAGTCTGATGCTGGGAAAATGTTAAGCGACTTAGGCATTCCTGTAGAGCTTCATGAAACACCAATGAAACAGATTGAGGCTGGAATTAAAATTAGGGTGCTTTTGGCTCAGGCATTATTTGGGAATCCAGATATTTTACTTTTAGATGAGCCTACAAACCATTTGGATTTGGAAACTAGCATGTGGCTGGAAGAATTTTTGTGTAATTTTGAGAATACAGCTATTGTTGTTTCTCATGATCGTCATTTCTTAGATAAGGTTTGTACCCACATTGCGGATATTGATTTTGGAAGAATTCAACTTTATCCTGGAAATTATACTTTTTGGCAAGAATCAAGTCAGCTTGCGTTAAGGCAGCGTGGCGAAGCTAACAAAAAGATTTCTGAAAAGAGAAAAGAGTTACAGGATTTTATTGCACGTTTTAGCGCGAATGCATCTAAATCTAGACAAGCAACGAGTCGTAAAAAGATTTTGGAGAAATTAACTGTAGAAGAAATCAAGCCTTCCTCAAGAAAATATCCGTACGTTAATTTTGAGCAAGAACGCGAGGCTGGAAACGACGTTTTGAGTATTGAAGACTTGTCTAAAACTATGGACGGACAGATTGCTTTTGAAAATTTAAATATTACGGTTGAAAAAGGGGACAAGATTGCTTTTATTGGTCCTAATGATCTTGCCAAAACAACTTTGTTTCAGATACTCATGGGGGAGATCAATCCGGATAGCGGTAGTTTTAAATGGGGTGCGTCAACGAGTTGCGCTTATTATCCGAAGGATAATGCAAAGTATTTTGAGGTTGATTGTAATCTTATTGATTGGTTACGTCAGTTTTCTGATAATACAGATGAAAATTTTGTGCGTGGATTTTTAGGGCGCATGCTTTTTACAGGCGAAGATTCTTTTAAATCTGTTCAGGTTTTGTCGGGTGGAGAGAAAGTCCGCTGTATGCTATCACGGATGATGCTTGTTCAAGCAAATTTCTTAATTTTAAACGAACCAACAAATCACTTGGATTTAGAATCGATTACGGCCCTTAATAGTGGTCTTGAGAAGTTTAAGGGGACGATTCTTTTTTCTTCCCATGATCACAAGTTAATACAATCTGTAGCTAATCGTATTATTGAAATTACTCCTAATGGCTACATTGATCGCGTTCACACAACTTTGGATGAATATTTAGAAGACGAAAGTGTCCAAAAACGTCGTCATGAACTCGGTGTTCGATAGGAAAGTGAATTAGATATGTTTGATATTCTTAGCTATCTTTATGAAGATTTAATCACAGTTAATCTTAAGGCGGAAAATAAAAACGACGCTATTAAAGAATTGATTGATACTATTTATCAAAAAAATCCTTTGGCTACGGGTTCTGTAAGCAAAGAAGATGCCATTAAAGCGGTTATGAAAAGAGAAAGTTCTGAGTCTACGGGTATTGGTGAAGGGTTGGGGTTTCCTCATGCACGTATTAAGGGGTGGAATAATTGTGTTGTTGCCATAGCCGGGAACTTAAAAGGCATTGATTTTAATAGCATGGATGGAGAAAAGGTGCATTTTATTGCCTTGATAATATCTCCTGATGAGACGCCATATTTAATATTACAAGTTATGGCTGCTTTAATTCGTGGTATTAGAAATAATAAAAAGCTTTGTTCTTTTGGATCTGGTTTGACAGTAAAAGAGATTTATGATGAACTTAGAATGCAACATTCAGCAAAAGTAGTTCTTGCCCAAGATATTATGCGTTCGGCTAAGTTTTTTCTAAAAATGAATGATAGTGTGGAATCGGCTGTTCGCTTGATGCATCTGAATCAGGTTGATACTTTGCCTGTTGTTGATGAGAATCATCAGTATAAAGGGGCCGTGTCCTGTTTTGATATATTTAATTACGGTATTCCTGATTTCTTTAATCAATTGCAAACAGTTTCGTTTGTACGACATTTGGATCCATTTGAGAAATATTTTATTATGAAGAATGGATTAACTGTAAAAAATATATTGAGAGATAGTAATCTTGTCATTTCCCAAGATGATACTTTGATGGAAATTATTTTTCAATTGTCTGTAAAAAATAAAGCTAAGCTTTTTGTTGTAAAAGATGGTCGATTAGTTGGAGAGATAGATCGATTTTCATTAATTGATAAAGTTTTATTTTTTTAAGAATAAACAGAGGAACAGCATGCTGGCATCGATTATAATTTTTCTTGTTGTTTATTTTTTCATTGCGACAGAAAAGCTCGACAAGACGGTTGCGGTTATCATAGGGGCGACTCTTATGATAGGCATGCGGTTGATCAGCTTTGGTCAGGCGGCTGAAGCGATTGATTGGAATGTTATATTCCTTTTAGTTGGGATGATGCTTTCTGTTTCAATTTTAGCTAAAACAGGTTTTTTTGAATGGGTGGCAATAACGGTTGCTAAAAAGTTTAGCAGTAATCCTTTTAAAATGCTTTTAGCTTTTATTGTTGTGACGGCTGTTCTTTCCGCCTTTTTGGATAATGTAACGACAATTATTCTTCTCGCTCCTGTCACGATACTCATAGCACAATTGCTAGAAATATCCCCGCTACCTTTTCTTATTTTAGAAGTTATTTCATCGAATATTGGAGGGGCTGCGACTTTGATAGGGGATCCACCCAACATTATTATAGGTTCTCAAGCGAACTTGTCCTTTAATGCTTTTTTATTCAATCTCATGCCTTGCGTTGTAATCATTATGGTTGTTTTTTTATTGACGGTTTATTTTTTATTTCGTTTTTATTGGAATATTCCTGACCGGTTGAAAAGCAGGATTTCCGGCGCTATTCCAGAGTTGGCGATTGTTGATCGAAAAACAATGATACGCGCTTTAATTGTTTTAGGTTTTATTGTTTTTGGTTTTTTTATTCATTCAGCCATAGGAATTGAATCTGGACTAATTGCTTTGTTTGGCGGAGTTTTAATGGCGGTTATCTGCAAGGCTGATTTGGAAAAAGTTTTTCAGAAAGTTGAATGGGGAACGATTTTCTTTTTTATAGGTTTGTTTATGATTGTGGCTGGACTTGAACATAACGGTGTTATTGAACTTTTAGCGAGCAAGTTAATGATAATGGCAGGAAGTAATTATTTCTTATTATGCGCATATGTTCTTATTGGTAGTGCTTTGTTTTCAGCTGTTTTTGATAATGTGCCTTTTGTTTTAGCGATGATACCTTTAATTAAGAACATTATTGTAATTTCAGGAATTGCTGCGTCAGGGATATCGGCCGAACCTTTGTGGTGGTCCCTGGCTTTGGGTGCTTGCTTAGGTGGTAACGGCACGCTTATTGGTGCAAGCGCCAATGTTGTGGCTTCGAAGATAAGTGATAAGAATCGGTATCCAATAAGCTTTGTACAATTTACAAGCTATGGAATGCCGTTCATGATTCAGTCAGTTCTTATTAGTTTGGCGTATGTTTGGTTGCGTTATTTTGCTTTTGCATGAGCTCGCATCTAGAGGGCGAGAGTTCTCGGAAGCGTTGCCATAAGCCAGAAATTTCACAAGAAAAGTAGCGGAAAAAATGTCCTTGAGCCCTTTGGCCGAAAAGCCAAAGGGCTCTTTTGTGTATTTTTATTTTTTTAAAGGACTGTGTAGTGTAGACGATTTAAATTCTTTAATAATTTTCAGAATTTGTTTAATATTATGCTAGAATAAATATTAATAATAGAATCTGTACACCGTTATGATTTATTGTAGAGTAAATTACGGTTTTGATTTACGAACGTTAAATCGTTTGTGTAATTAATTATTACTAATTATTAGCTCCGACACGTTTCGTGTGCGGAGTAAATTCGCCCCCGTTGTTTCCGTTTTGTAAGCAAAAGCGAAACAAAACGGTAGGGGCTCATTTAAGGAGAGTGTTTTGGCTAAAGATAATTATTCATATCAAAAGTATCAGAAAGAATTAGCTAAGAAAAAGAAAACAGAAGAAAAGAAGAAAAAGAAGGCAGATAAAAAAATGTTAGAGGCTGCTAAGTCAGAGTCTGAGTAAATATAAATATTAATAATTAAAGAAGGAGGACGAGAAGTGGGAGATAAAAGCAAGGGAAAGAAAGACAAAAAAATTAAAAAACCAAAGAAGGTTAAGAAATAGCTGGTTTGATTTTTTTGGTTTAAGTTTGGGCGCCTTTTTTAAAGGCGCCCTTTTTTCTAGAAAATATTATTAGCTATTATTGATATATGTTACAATGCGTTAGAAATATAAGAGGCGGATGAAATGCAAAAGAGGAGAAAATCAGAAATGCTTGTTCCGACGATTATTTTAGGTGTGATTGCGATTGGTGTATCCATTGTGGCATACCAAAAAAATCAGCATATTGAGGGCATGAAATCTGCTTTTTCGATGACAGTTGAAATCTTGCCTATTGTGCTCCTTGCTTTTATTACAGCCGCAATGGTTCAGGTTATTATTCCGAAAGAGCTTATCGCGAAATGGGTAGGCCAAGAGTCTGGTATTAAAGGTATTTTTGTTGGGTCTTTAGCCGGAGCGCTTACGCCTGGCGGGCCTTATGTTAGCTTTCCTATCGCAGCTGGTTTAATGCGTTCTGGTGCAAGCATTGGCACTATGGTTGCGTTTGTTTCAGGTTGGGCATTGTGGGGCATAAGCCGACTACCTTTAGAGATAGGAATTTTGGGATGGAAGTTTGCCCTGATACGCTTTTTTAGCGTCTGCTTAGTTCCGCCTATTGCGGGACTTGTTGCTAATTTTTTGTTTAAAGTTATAAAATAATCGTTACAATATTTTTTAAAGAAGGAAATAATTCATGGAAAAAATTATTTTTTTGGCAACGGGTGGTGCCATAGGGGCTACAATGCGCTATTTTATTTTTGGTTTGATTGAAAAACATATGCACGGTGTTTTTTTCTGGGAAACTTTAACGGTTAATGTTTTGGGATCACTGGTTGCGGGATTCTTGTGGGGAATTTTCGAAACATTTTCAGTTAGCCCGAATTTGCGTTTATTTATATTTGTGGGTATTTTGGGGGCACTTACGACGTTTTCTACTTTTAGCTTAGAAACGTTTTATTTGATGCGCGATGGAGAGATGAAGCTTGCATTATTAAATATTTTAGCCAATAATGTTTTTTGTATTACAGCTGTTTTTGTTGGTTTTTTTCTTTCAAAGCCTCTTGTTAATTTCTTTAACTAAATTTAAAAAGGAGAAGGGCTGTGAAAAAAGTAATTTTGGTTTGTTTAATTATTTTAGGTATGGCAACAACGTTGTTTGCGTTTGATGATGAAGATTTTCAAGTTTGGAATACTGTGAAAGCTAACTGGAAGATTGCTGATGATTGGAAGCTTTCTTTGGAAGAAGAATTTTATCAAGGAGATAATGCCAGTGGGATGTATTACCAGCATTCTGACTTAGGATTAACCTATTCTGGATTTGCAAAATGGTTTGATGTAAGCGTAAATTATCGCCAGATTTTTCAGAAATCAAATGGAGATTGGAGCCCTGAGAACAGGCCGCATGTTAATGCAACTTTTAAATGGGATTTGTATGGCTTCTCTTTTAGCGATCGATCTCGATATGAATATAGATTTATTTCTAATAAAGAAAACGCCTGGAAATATCGTAATTGTTTTAAAATGAGCGCGCCGTGGAAGTTGACAAAATTTGAAATTAGGCCCTATACAGCATATGAAATCTTTTATGATTCATCAACGAGTTCTTTAAATCGAAAACGTCTTTATGGTGGCTTTACGTTTAAGATAACAGAGAGCGTTTCTGCTGATCTTTATTATATGCGGCAGTCGGATGATAAAAAAGATTATTGGAATCATGCCAATGTTCTTGGAACTCGATTAAATATTAATTTTTAAAAATATTATGGTAAATACAACTAGAGTTGATGCGAGCAAGGAGATGATTGCTGTTTCAAAGCGTGTCGGCAAGGCTATCGGTGATTACGATATGATTCATGATGGTGATCGAATCATGGTAGCGGTTTCTGGCGGGAAAGACAGCTTGAGTCTTTTTAATGTTTTGCAATATCGTCAGAGCTATATCCCTGTTAAAGTTGAACTTTTAGCTGTCCATATTGATGCGGGCGTTCCTGGTTTTCCTACTGAGAAACTTAAGAAATATTTTGAAGATTTAGGTGTTTCATATCATATTGAAAAGATTGATTTTTTAGAAGGAAAAAGTTTTTCAGATATTGATTGTTTTTGGTGCTCGCGAAATCGACGCAAGGCACTTTTTGAGCTTGCAATGACAAAAGGATTTAATAAGCTTGCTTTTGGTCACCATTTAGACGATATTGTTGAAACGATTCTACTGAACTTATTTTTTAGGGCTGAAATTGGGGCGATGAAGCCTAAGCAAGATCTTTTTGACGGAAGACTTACGATTATTCGACCGCTGGCATATGAGAGAGAGGAGAGTATTAGATCGCTTGCAGAAAAAGAAAAACTTTTAGGCATTGATCAATTCGAGTGCCCTAATAGCGATAAGTCAAAGCGAATGATGGTCAAAAGACTTCTTCAAGATCTTGAAAAAGAAAATCAGGCCGTAAAGCTCAATATTTTTAATAGTCTTAAGAATATTAAAAATGATTATTTGCTGGGAAGTCGCGAAGACAAAGATTTGTTAGAAAATTTTTAAAAAATGCGTGCATATTTTTTTGTTTGGGGTATACTAAGTTTTTACTTAAACAATTTGTAAAACTAATCGGGAGGAGTCAATTATGGCAGTTTCGTATAAAAATCTAGGTTTAGTTAATACTAAAGAAATGTTTAAAAAGGCTATGGCTGGCAAATATGCTGTTCCAGCGTATAACTTTAATAACATGGAGCAGATTCAGGCTATTATTTTAGCTTGTCTTGAGACTCAGTCGCCTGTTATCTTGCAGGTTTCAAGCGGTGCTCGAAAATATGCAGATCAAACATTGCTAAGCTATATGGGTCAAGGTGCTGTAGAAATGATGAAGATGCATGCAAAGGAAAAAGGTCTTAAAGAAATCCCAATTGCACTTCATTTGGATCATGGCGATACATTTGAGCTTTGCAAATCTTGCGTTGACACTGGATTTTCTTCTATTATGATTGATGGTTCACATCATTCTTATGAAGAAAATGTAGCATTGACTAAAAAGGTTGTTGATTATTGTCATCAATTTGATGTAACCGTCGAAGGAGAGCTTGGTGTTTTGGCAGGTATTGAGGATGAGGTTTCAGCTGAAAAATCAACGTATACAAAGCCAGAAGAAGTTGTTGATTTTGTTAAACGTACAGGTGTTGATTCTCTGGCTATTTCAATTGGAACTTCTCATGGCGCAAATAAATTTAAACCAGAACAATGTACAAAGAACGCGGACGGTGTTTATATCCCGCCAGCATTGCGTTTTGATATTTTAGAAGAAATTGAAAAGCAGATTCCAGGGTTTTCAATTGTTTTGCATGGTTCTTCATCTGTTCCAATGGAGGCTGTTAAGATTATTAATGAAAACGGAGGAGCTTTAAAAGATTCTGTTGGTATTCCAGAGGAGCAGCTAAGAACAGCAACGCAGTACAATGTTTGCAAGGTTAATATTGATTCAGACGGAAGGCTTTGGATGACAGCGGCTATTCGAAAGCATTTTAACGACAAGCCAGGTGATTTTGACCCGCGAAAATATTTAGGACCAGCTCGCGAGGCATTGATTAAGATGTACAAGCATAAAAATGAAAATGTCTTAGGTTCAGCAGGTAAAGCTTAAAATTAAAAAAAGTGGGGCTCTTGAAAAAGGGCTCTATTTTTTTCTTGACAAATGATACTAACGTAGTATCATTAATATATGAATTTATTGAATAGAGATACAGATTATGCAATCCGAGCGATTATTTTTCTTTTTCAAAGACAAGGAAATTTAAATTCAAGTCTTGATCTCGAGCGGGATTTGGGTATTCCGAGGCCTTTTTTAAGAAAGATTTTGCAAAGTTTACAGAAAAATAAAATTTTAGGATCTGTCAAAGGGAATAAGGGTGGGTTTTTGCTTTTAAAGAATCCAAATAAGATTTTTTTATCTGAAATTATAGAAATTTTTCAGGGTAAGATTAATTTTTCACAATGCCTTTTTAAAAAAAAGATTTGTTTAAATGTCGGCACTTGTCCTTTGAGAAAAGAAATTAAAGGAATTGAGAAGTCAGTTTCAAGCCGGCTTAACAAAGTAACGATCGCAAGTTTGATGAAGGGGCAGAAATGAAAAGAAAAATTATAAAAATTGATGATGATAGATGCAATGGATGTGGGCTTTGCGCCGAAGGGTGTCCCGAAGGAGCCATTCAGATGATTGATGGAAAGGCAAGGCTTGTTAGCGAGCTTTATTGTGATGGATTAGGGGCTTGTATCGGGGAGTGCCCTGCGGGAGCGATTGCCATTGAAGAAAGAGAAGCTGTTGCCTATGATGAGGCTAAGACTATGGAGAATATTGTAATCCAAGGAAAGGGCGTTATTAAAGCCCACTTGAAACATTTAAAACAGCATAACCAAGCAGATTATTTGGAACAAGCGAAAGAAATCTTAAAGGAAAAAGGCATGAGTGATATTATTGATGAAATGCAGCAACAGCATCATGAATCGCATGCTCATGCTCAAGGTGGGTGCCCTGGATCAAAAATGATGGATTTAAGTAATCGGCAAAAGGCGAATGTCGACAGCCCGAATGTTGAAATTGAACCTCAACTTCAGCAATGGCCGATTGAATTGCATTTGTTGAATCCTCAAGCCCCATATTTGAAAGGCGCAGATCTTTTGATTGCCGCGGATTGCGTTCCATTTGCGTATCCCAACTTTCATCAGCGTTTTTTAAAGGGCAAAAAATTGGCTATTTTTTGCCCAAAACTTGATCAGTCAAACCATCAATATGTTGAGAAACTTGCTAATATTTTTAAGACTCAAGACATAAACTCTTTGACGATTGTTCACATGGAAGTTCCATGTTGTTCGGCAACGGTTAATATTGCTCTGGAGGCATTAAAGCAATCAGGTAAAAATATCATTATTAAAGAATATACGATCTCGATTGACGGGAGAGTTATTTAAGAAAGAAAGAGGTGAAAAGATGTTTTGTTATCAATGTCAGGAAACAGCAGGAAATACAGGATGTACAATAGGTGGAGTTTGTGGAAAAAAAGAGCCAACAGCAAATCTTCAGGATTTACTTATTTATGTTTTAAAGGGAATTTCAGTTGTCTGCGTTAAAGGAAAAGAGCAAGGTCTTTTGAATAACGAGGTTGGGCGATTCTTAAGTCGAGGACTTTTTGCAACAATTACAAATGCTAACTTTGATGATGCAAGATTTGTTGCGCTTATTAAGGAAGCTTTGATATTGAGAGATGGATTAAAGAAAAAATATAATGGTTCTTTAGATGGGCTTCATGACTCAGTTGTTTGGGTTGGAAATGAAGCTGATTTTTCTACAAAAGCAGCTGAAGTTGGAGTTTTAGCAACAAAAAACGAAGATGTTCGTTCTTTGCGAGAGCTTTTAGTCTATGGACTTAAAGGTGTCGCAGCTTATGCGGATCATGCTTCTATTTTAGGAAAAGAAAAGATAGATATTTATAATTTTGTTGCCGAGGCACTTGCATCGACAACAGTTAATTTATCAGTTGACGAGATGGTTGCCCTTGTTTTAAAAGCTGGAGATTTCTCTGTTCAGGCAATGGCACTTTTAGATGAGGCAAACACATCTAAATATGGGTCACCGGAATTAACAAAGGTTAATATTGGTGTTCGAAAAAACCCTGGAATTTTAATTTCAGGTCACGACATGAAGGACATGGAAGAGCTTTTGAAGCAAACAGAGAATGCAGGCGTTGATGTTTATACTCATAGTGAGATGCTTCCGGCAAATTATTATCCAGAGTTTAAGAAATATAATCATCTTGTTGGAAATTACGGAAGTTCTTGGTGGAATCAAAATAAAGAATTTGCTTCGTTTAATGGACCTATCTTAATGACGACAAACTGCATTACGCCTGTTCAAGAGGCATACAAAGAACGCATTTTCACAACAGGCATGGCAGGTTATCCGGGAACAACACATATTGCCGATCCAGAAGATGGTGGAAAAAAAGATTTTTCTGCTATTGTTGATTTGGCTAAGAAATGTGAAGCTCCTGTAGAAATTGAAACAGGAGAGATTGTTGGTGGTTTTGCACACAAGCAAATTCTGGCACTTGCGGATAAAGTTGTTGGTGCGATTAAAGAAGGCAAGATTAAGCGTTTTATTGTCATGGGTGGATGTGATGGACGTCAGAAATCAAGAAGTTATTTTACTGAGGTTGCTGAAAAACTTCCAAAAGATACAGTTATCTTAACAGCGGGATGCGCAAAATATCGATACAACAAGCTTCCTTTGGGAGATATCGATGGTATTCCTCGTGTTTTAGATGCTGGTCAATGTAATGATTCTTATTCATTGGCTGTTGTTGCTTTAAAGCTAAAGGAAGTCTTTGAGCTAGATGATATCAATGATCTTCCTATTTCATTTGATATTGCTTGGTACGAGCAAAAAGCTGTCTGCGTTCTTTTGGCTCTTTTGTTTTTAGGTGTTAAAAAGATTCGCTTGGGTCCAACGATCCCAGCATTTTTATCGCCGAATGTTGTTAATGTTTTGGTTGAGAAATTTGATATCAAGTCGATTGGGGATGCTGAAGCAGACGTCGCGGCAATGATGGCTGGAAATTAAATGAAACAATGATCAAATAAAGATTATTGATTTTCATTTTTTGTGTTGCTATACTGAAGTGCCTAAAAACTAGGCACTTCAGTTTTTTTATCCCCGTTTTTTATATCTTAAAAAGGAGAAGTAATGCCCAGCAGAAAAGACATCAAAAAAGTTTTAATTATTGGTTCTGGTCCTATTATCATCGGTCAGGCTTGCGAATTCGATTATTCTGGGACACAGGCATGTAAAGCGCTCAGAGAAGAAGGCTACGAGGTTGTCCTTGTTAATTCAAATCCCGCGACAATTATGACTGACCCAGAAATGGCTGATAAAACTTATATCGAGCCTCTTACTGCTGAAATGATTGAGAAAATTATAGAAAAAGAAAAACCGGATGCGCTTTTGCCTAATCTGGGGGGTCAGACAGGGCTAAACCTTTCTTCGATATTACATAAAAAAGGGGTCTTAAAAAAGCATAATGTTAAAATTATTGGAGTTAAGCCGGATGCGATTGAACGGGGCGAAGACCGCATTGAGTTTAAGGCAACAATGAAGAAAGTTGGCGTTGAAATGCCGCTATCGGAACCAGCTCTTTCTATTGAGGAAGCGGAGAAAATTGCAGAAAATCTCGGATATCCTGTTGTTATCCGCCCAGCTTATACGATGGGTGGAACAGGTGGTGGCATTGCGTATAATGTTGAGGAATTAAGGACGATTTCTGCTAGAGGGTTATCGGCAAGCATGGTTGGTCAGGTTTTAATTGAGGAATCTGTTTTAGGCTGGGAAGAGCTTGAGCTAGAGGTTGTTCGCGACGAAAAGAATCAGAAGATTACAGTGTGTTTTATTGAAAATATTGATCCTATGGGTGTTCATACGGGTGATAGTTTTTGCTCAGCTCCAATGTTAACGGTTCCGGTAGAGCTTCAGAAAAAACTTCAGAAAATTTCGTATGACATTGTTGACGCCATTGGTGTTGTGGGTGGAACCAATGTCCAGTTTGCATATAATCGCGAAACAGATCGTTTGGTTGTTATTGAGATTAATCCTCGAACTTCTAGGTCTTCGGCTCTGGCCTCAAAAGCAACAGGGTTTCCGATTGCACGCATTTCAACAAAACTCGCGTCTGGTATTACAATGGATGAGATTCCATATTGGAGAGATGGTACTCTTGAAAAATATACACCAAGCGGGGATTATGTTGTTATTAAGTTTGCGCGATGGGCGTTTGAAAAATTTCCTCAGGCGACTGATATTTTAGGGACACAAATGAAAGCTGTAGGCGAGGTTATGAGTATTGGAAAAACGTTTAAAGAATCATTTTTAAAAGCCATTCGCTCGCTTGAAATAAAACGATACGGTCTCGGGTTTGCAAAGAATTTTAACAAGCTCTCCCTGGGAGAATTAAAACAACGTTTGGCATTTCCATCTAGCGAGAGAGTCTTCTTAATGTATGAAGCTTTGCGCAAAGGCTTGAGCATAGATGAGCTTCATAAGATGACAAAAATAGGAGCATATTTCTTGAATGAGATAAAAGAGTTAGTTGATTTTGAGCAAGAAATTATAAAGTTGAAATTTAAGAATTTGCCTGATGAGAAATTTATCCAGGCCAAAGAATGGGGATTTGCAGATAAGTATTTAGCTGGACTTTTTAAGGTTAGCGAAAGAGAGGTTCGCACAAGACGCATTAAGTTAAATAAAATAGCTTCTTATGAGGCTGTTCCTGTGAGCGGTGTTGAGAATGCAGCATATTATTATTCGACTTATCGAGATATTGAAGACAAGGTGTCTGTTTCAGCAAATAAGAAAATCATGATTTTGGGCGGTGGACCTAATCGCATCGGTCAGGGTATTGAGTTTGATTATACGTGTGTTCATGCGGCTTTTGCTTTGCGGGATGCAGGGTATGAAACGATTATGGTCAATTGTAATCCCGAAACTGTTTCTACGGATTATGACACGTCTGACAAATTATATTTTGAGCCACTAACGGTTGAAGATGTCTTAAATATTTATGAAAAAGAAAAACCAGACGGAGTTATTGTTCAATTTGGCGGTCAGACACCGCTAAATATTGCACAAGAGCTTAAAGATTATGGAGTCAATATTCTTGGCACGACACCTGAAAGTATTCATCTGGCAGAGGACCGTGAGAATTTCAGAAAGAAAATGATTAAGATAGGCATTCCTCAGCCTGAAAGCGATACAGCCAGATCATTGGATCAGGCTCTTAAAATTTCTAAAAGAATCGGATATCCCTTAATGGTCAGACCGTCGTATGTTCTTGGGGGTCGAGGGATGGAAATTATTTATGATGAGAAAGCGCTTAGAAAATATGCTCTTGAGGCGATTGATGTTAGCCCTGAGCATCCGATGTTGATTGATCGCTTCCTCGAGCGCGCGATTGAGCTTGAGGTAGATGCGCTTTGCGATGGAGAAGAAACATTTGTTGCTTCAATCATGGAACATATTGAGCTTGCGGGTGTTCATTCTGGAGATTCAGCCTGTTCGATTCCAAGTCGAACTATTACTGAGTATCAGGCTCAAACAATAAAGAAATATACAGCTGATATTGCAAAAGAGTTAAAGGTTGTCGGTTTGATGAATATTCAGTTTGCTATATTTAATGATCAGGTTTATATTTTGGAAGCAAATCCACGAGCATCTCGAACTGTTCCCATTGTTTCAAAGGTAAATGGAATACCGATTGCTCGTATTGCAACTCAACTTATGTTAGGAAAAAAGATTAGTGATTTTCCTGAACTTGTAGAGAAGAAAATCCCTTATGTTGGCGTTAAAGAAGCTGTATTTCCGTTCAACATGTTTCCTGAAGTCGATCCTTTGCTTGGTCCAGAAATGAGGGCAACCGGTGAGGTTATGGGATTGGCGGATACATTTGGTCTTGCATTTTATAAAGCTCAGGAATGCGCAGGATCAAAGCTGCCTTTGCAAGGAAATGTTCTCTTAACTGTCAATCAAAATGACAAAGAATCGTTTTTTGGTGTTGCAAAAAAATTGATTGATCTTAAGTTTAAGATTTTTGCAACAGAAGGAACCAGTGAATTTTTAACAAATCGAGGCATTCCAAATAGCTTGATTAAAAAAGTGCATGAAGGTAGACCTAATATTGCTGATGCTATTAAAAATGGCGAGCTTGATTTGATCATTAATACACCGGTTGGAAAAAATAGTAAATATGATGATAGCTATATTCGCATGACAGCCATTCAGAAAAAGATTCCATATGTGACTTCTGTTGCAGCTGCGCAAGCAACCGTCGACGGAATTGAATCTGTAAAGAATGCAAACATTGGTCCAAAGTCGTTACAAGAATATCATCAAGATATTCTAGATTTTAATCTATAAAGTTGATTTTAAAAGTATTTTCTTGGTTCAGCGGTTAGATTGCTGCTCTAAGGGACAGCCCGAATAAAATAGGAGAGAAAATGAGTGGAATTGCTGGTGTTGTTTCAAAAAAAGATTGTGTTCAAACTTTGTTTTATGCAACAGACTATCATTCTCATCTTGGAACAGAGTATGGGGGGATGGCGGTTTTGGGTGAAAACGGTTTTGTTAGGCGCATCCACAACATTAGCGAAAGCCAATTTAAATCGAAGTTTTCGGAAGGCAACGGAGGCATGCGCGGATCAAAAGGAATCGGGGTTATTAGTGATTCTGACGAGCAACCAATTTATTTAAATTCTAAATTTGGTCCATTTTGCGTTGTTGCCATGGGTTTAATTGAAAATAAAGATGAGCTTAAGGAGATTTTGTTTAAAAAAGGAGTTTCCTTTAGTGAGGTTACGAAGGGCGGGATTAATGTTTCAGAACTTATTGCGAAGCTTATTTGTCTTGGTGACAATTTAATTGATGGCATCGAAAAAATGTTCGATGTGATCAAAGGATCATGTTCGCTTCTTTTGTTGAACGAAGAAGGAGTGTTTGCTGCGCGAGACCGGTATGGATATACGCCTTTAGTTTTAGGTAAGAATGATAATGAATGGCTTGTTGCCTGCGAAACAACATCTTTTCCTAATCTTGGATTTAAAGTTGTTAAATTTTTAGCTCCAGGAGAGATTGTTCTTTTAACTGAAAATGGACCTGTGGATAAGCGTGCGGGTGGCTTGATTAACCAGATATGTTCGTTTTATTGGATTTATACAGGATTTCCAGCATCGACGTATGAGGGAATCAATACAGAGGTTGTGCGTGAACGTTGCGGTAGAGCTTTGGCTCGACAAGACACGGACATTGATCCTGACTTAGTTACCGGTGTTCCTGATTCTGGGATTGCGCATGCGATTGGCTATTCCATGGAATCTGGTAAGCCTTATCGCAGAGCGCTAGTAAAATACACCCCAGGATATGGCAGAAGTTATACACCACCGACTCAAAAGAAGAGAGACTTGATTGCAACCATGAAACTGATACCAGTCGCTGATATTATAAGAAATAATAAGATTGTTGTTTGCGATGATTCTATCGTGCGTGGAACTCAGCTAAAGAATTTTGCAATTAAAAAACTTTGGGATGCAGGCGCTAAAGAAGTGCACGCCAGACCTGCTTGCCCACCTTTAATGTTTCCGTGCCGGTTTTGTTTATCAACGAGAACTCATTCTGAGTTGATTGCTCGCAAGGCGATTAAGGCAATCGAAGGCAGGGATTTAGATGATGTTTCAGAATACTTAGATCATAAAAGTTCAAAATATAAGAAAATGATGGATTGGATTGTCAAAGATATGGGAGTAACAACCCTTCGTTATCAGAAAATTGAAGATATGATTGAAGCGATTGGGTTGCCTAAAGAAAAAATATGTCTCTATTGCTGGAATGGAAAGTGTCCAAAATAAAGGAGATTTTATGCCGAAAAAGATTGGTTTTGACAACGAAAAATATCTCAATGAACAAAAGGCTGCAATTTTAGAGCGATTATCTAAATTTGATAATAAGCTTTATCTTGAGTTTGGCGGTAAGCTTCTATTTGATTATCATGCATCAAGAGTGTTGCCAGGATTTGACCCTAATGTAAAAATGCGCCTTTTTAAGCAGTTAAAAGATGAGGCTGATTTTATTCTTTGTATTTATGCAGGTGATATTGAGCGTCGAAAAATGAGAGCAGATTTTGGAATTACTTATGATGCAGATGCCTTTAAGTTGATTGATGATTTAAGGGATTGGGGAATTGACATTTCAGCTGTTGTCATCACTCGCTATAATGGTCAGCCATCGGCAAAGATTTTTAAGGATAAGCTTGAGCGTTTAAAAATTAGGGTCTACACACACAGCTTTACAAAGGGATACCCCACAGATGTTAATTCTATTGTTAGCGATGAAGGCTATGGCGCAAATGAATATATTGAGACAAAAAATAAGCTTGTTATCATTACTGGACCGGGTCCTGGAAGCGGGAAATTAGCTACTTGCCTTTCGCAAGTTTATCATGAGCATAAGCGGGGGATTAAAGCGGGATATGCAAAGTTTGAAACTTTTCCAATTTGGAGCATTCCTTTGAAACATCCTGTTAATATTGCATATGAAGCAGCGACGGCTGATTTAAAGGATTTTAATATGATCGATCCTTTTCATCTAGAGGCGCATGGAGAGCCGACTATTAACTATAATCGTGATGTTGAGGCTTTTCCCATTATTAGAAGAATCCTTGAAAAAATTATGGGAGAAGATACTGTTTACAAATCACCAACGGATATGGGTGTTAATAGAGCTGGATTCGGTATTATTAACGACGAAGTGGTTAAAGAGGCGGCTAAACAAGAAGTTATCCGTCGTTTTTTTCGTTGTCAATCAGAACATTTCATGGGTCTTGAGGATCAAGAGACAGTGGAGCGAGCAGAATTGATTATGAACGAACTTTGTGTTCGCCCAAGCGATCGCAATGTGGTTGGTCCGGCCAGAGAAGCTGCTAAAGAAGCGGAAAGAAAGAAGAAAGGAAATGAAGGCATTTTTTGTGGAGCGGCTATTGAGCTTGGTGATGGAACAATTTTAACAGGAAAGAATACGGCGCTCATGCATGCAGGTTCAAGCTTGATTTTAAATGCCGTTAAGCATTTATCTGGTATTCCAGATAAAATTCATTTATTGTCTCCTGCTATTATTGATTCTGTGACGAATTTTAGGAAAAATATTTTAAAAGCAAAAAGCGTAAGTCTTGATGTTGACGAAGTTCTTATTTTGTTAAGTATGAGTGCGGCGACAAGCCCAATGGCTCAAGCAGCGCTTGAGAAAATTTCTGAATTAGAAGGGTGCGAGGTTCATATGACGCATATTCCAACACCTGGAGATGAGGCGGGCTTAAGGCGCTTAGGTGTTAATTTGACAACGGATGCATGTTTTGCAACAAAGAAGCTCCACAGAGTTTAATTTAAAAACTGAAAGATTTCTTGTTGTATTTTTTAATCAAACTTATATAATATTCACGTCATTTAATTATTAATATTCTTAGTGTTGCATGCAAGAGGTGTTTTAATTATGCGTTTTAAAACTTTTTTCTTATTTATTGTTGTATTTTTTCTTTTCTTATCCCTCGCTTCGATTTCTGTCGCTGCTGATCCGGATCAGAATACAGATTTTATGTGTGCGGCATATTTGACAGGGATCGGTTGCCATAATTGTGCCGTTGTTGATCCTCTTTTATTTTCTGTTTTAACGGCAGAAAAATCCAACTTTATTATTTTCGATTACGAAATTTATAAAAAAGATAAATATAATAAAAAAGTAAAAGAGGATTATTTTGCATCTTATTTAAGGGAAGGTGAGCGCAGGGGTGTCCCGTTCTTTATTTTAAATCATGGTGCTAAGGCCATGGGAAAAATGAATGTTGTTTCGATTCTTGAGGCAACGCGAGAGTTTAATAGCAATCCTTGTCCGACGCCGGATGGTCAGCAGATTAATTTTGAAGATTTAGATCTAGCGAAGCTTCCAGGTAAAATTTCTATCTGGACCAAAAATCGAGTTTTGGTATCAGACGGTACTGGGACTGGTAATAACCAGGTTTTGCATAAACTTTTAACGGAAAAGAATGTTAAGAAAGCTCTAAAAGGTGTTTCGTATATAAAAATTGCGCCAGCACCTGTTTCTATCTCAGGAGGGGAGATTACTTTTGAGAATGCCGTTCAGATTGAAGGCTGGACTCTTTTTTGGAGTGATAGTTCAAATCAAATATCACGAGGAGTTTTTGATTTTCTAAAAGACTCTTTCCCTTTCATAGTATTGTCTTTTATTTTTATTTTGTTACTCGTATCATTATGTAAACTTGTGAGAACTGAGAGAGGTCTTGAGGTCAAGCTTCGAGATATTTCGAAAAAGAAAAAAGATTACATTGTTGTTGCTGTCAGCTTAATATTCCTGCTTTTATTTTTTCTTGCGGCCCACTCCATTTCACCAAAATTCTTAGAAAACATCGGGTATCAGTTGCCTTTGCCACTTTTTACATTTGTGATTGCCTTAATTGATGGTTTTAATCCATGCAACATGTTTGTTCTTACGTGTTTGATGACGCTTCTAATTTCAAGCTCAGATTCTAAGGCAAGGCTATATGTTGTTGGGTTTAGCTTTGTATTCATGGTTTTCTTGATTTATTTTCTTTTTATGGCGGCATGGCTTAATGTATTTAAATATGTTGGATTTATAACGCCTCTCCGAATTGGTATTGCTGTTCTCGCTTTGGGTGCTGGCTTGATTAACTGCAAAGAGCTTTTGTTTTTCAAGAAAGGAATAAGCCTTACCATTCCTGATCAGCAGAGAGGACCGCTCATGAAAAAAATTTATGCGATGAAATCAATTATTCAGAAAGGAACATTTCCTGTATTGATTTCGTCTTCTATTGCGTTGGCTACATTGGCATCTTTGATCGAGTTGCCTTGCACGGCTGGCTTTCCCATTATTTATACAAGTATTTTATCGGCGAGAATGCTAGAAACTTCGGTTGGATATTATTTGTATGTATTGTTATACAATTTAGTTTATGTGTTGCCTCTTGGCGTTATTATTACAATTTTTATTTTTACATTTCGAGGCCAGCCGATTTCTCAAAGGCAAATGGAAATTCTGAAATTTACTGGAGGGCTGATTATGGTTCTTCTTGGGATTATTCTTCTTGTTAACCCAGGTCTCATTGGGCTTAATGTTAATTAGGTTTCTAAATAAAGAAATTATATCCTATACATTTTTGCAAGAATTTGGTATACTCGTGTGTTTTTCAATTGCTTTTTAAATAGTTGTAATTTTGGGCCACTCGTGGTCCTCAAGGCGAAATAAGGTTTTTTGGAAACGAGAATAAGCACCAAAATCTTTCTCAAGTTTAAATAGTAGTAATTTTGGGCCATTAGCTCATCTGGTAGAGCACCTGACTCTTAATCAGGGGGTGGGAGGTTCAAGCCCTCCATGGCCCATTTTTTGTTAGATTTCGTAATTGAGAAATAAATATTTTATTAATATAATAGATTTAATTTCTTCGTATAAGGATGGAGGCAAGAGTGACAGAGAAAAAGAGTGATGTTAAGGCGTTGCAAGAAATAGCGCTTGAACTTAGAAAGAATATTCTTCAAGTTATAAATTCTGCCAAATCAGGACATCCTGGTGGCTCACTTTCTGCAGTGGAAATTCTAATTAGTTTGTACGGTTACAAAATGAATTATAAGTCTACCGACCCTAATTGGGAGGACCGCGATAGGCTCATTATTTCTAAGGGTCATGCTTCTCCAGCGGTTTATACAGTTCTTTCGCATTTTGGATATTTTCCAAAAGAAGAACTTAGCACATTTCGTAAACTTGGCACAAGGCTTCAGGGCCATGTTCATCGTAAAGTTCCAGGAGTTGAACTTAATACAGGATCTTTGGGTCATGGACTTTCTGTTGCTAATGGATTAGCTCTTGGCGCAAGAATGCGAAATAAAGATTTTAAGATATATTGCTTAATGGGAGATGGTGAAATTCAAGAAGGGTCTGTGTGGGAAGCTGCGATGACAGCTGCACACTTTAAGCTTAATAATGTTTGTGCAATCGTTGACTATAATAAAGTTCAAGAAAACGGTCTTATTAGTGATATTATGGGCCTTGAGCCTCTAGCTGAAAAATGGAAAAGTTTTGGTTGGGAAGTTATTAATGTGAATGGTCATGATTTTAATGAGTTGATTAAAGCGCTCGATCAATTTGTAGATACGAAAGAGAAGCCAACGGTAATTATTGCAAATACCATAAAAGGCAAAGGGGTTTCTTTTATGGAGAATAAGTGTCAATGGCACGGTAAAGCACCTAATGATGAGCAACTTAAGGAAGCTTTGAGCGAGCTTCGATAGAAGGGAAAATTTAATGGATAAGATACCAACACGAGATGGATTTGGCGAAGAGCTGGTAACTCTAGGAAAAGAGCGCGAAGATATTGTTGTTGTTTCTGCTGATTTGGAAGACGCAACGCGAGCCGAGTATTTTAAAAAAGAATTTCCTGATCGATTCTTTAATTTGGGTATTGCAGAGCAAGATGTTATTGGAACCGCGGTTGGGTTAAGCATGCAGGGATATGTTGCGTTTGCGTCATCTTTTGCGGTTTTTATGACCAATAGAGCATATGATCAAATCCGAATCGATGTTTGTCAAAATAATGCTAATGTGAAAATTGTTTGTTCTCATGCGGGTCTTACAGTTGGCGAAGATGGGGCGACTGCACAATCTTTTGAGGATATTGCGATTATGCGTGTTTTAGCAAATATGTCTGTTATTTGTCCTGTTGATACGATTGAAGCAAAAAAAGCCACGCGTTGGATGACAAGTCATTATGGCCCAGTTTATATGAGAACAAGTAGGGCTCCGTTTCCAGTTTTGACAAAAGAGGATGATGTTTTTGAATTTGGAAAAGCTAGCATTATGCGCGAGGGCAAAGATGTGACGTTAATTGGTTCTGGATTGATGGTCTACGAATCTTTGCAGGCTGCAGAAATCCTTAAAAAACAAGGGATTGATGCACGTGTAATCAATTTGCATACAGTTAAACCTTTGGATGAAGCTGCGCTTGTTGCGTGCGCAAAAGAAACAGGAGCTATTGTTACTGCAGAAGAGCATCAGATTATTGGTGGTATGGGAAGTGCTGTTGCTGAATTGTTATCACAAGAATATCCAACGCCAATCGAGATGGTTGGTATAAAAGATGTTTATGGTGAAACCGGCGATCCAGAAGGTTTACTTAAAAAATATCATTTAAAAGATGTTGATATTGCTGAGGCGGCAAAACGAGCCATTAAGCGTAAAAAATAAGATTTTATTGCAGGGTTTATTTTTATGGGCAGCTAAGAAATAGCTGCCCATTTTGTTTAGTTTATATTCAAAAGTAGAGTCTTTGAATTTTGCTAAATATAAGATTTAGGGTAAATTTGTAATAAATTTCTGATAAGTTTATTTTTAATGATATAATATTTATATTAATAAGGATATATATGATCTATAAAGTTTATCGAAAAATATTTTTTTCTTGTCTTCTCCTTGCTTTGGCCGTTGGCTGTTCATCAGATAAACGCCCTGTTTACAGGAATCTTCCGTTTGAATTCGCAATTCATTATAATGCAGATTGGGAGAAAAAGGAGTCTTATGGCGCTGCGGTTGTTGCATTTTTGTCGCCATCAGAAGACAAATTTGATTCGTTCCAAGAGAATTTAACTATTTCGATCGAAGATCTGGATAATAGAGTTTCTCTTGAGGATTATTCCAAGTCTGTTGTTGATCAATTAAAGCTTATGGGAGATTTACCCGATGTTTATCTAGACATTCTAGAGTCTAAGAAAATCATGCATCGATGGGTTCCCGGATATAAAATTGTTTATACTTTAACGCAATATGGATATCCAGAAGAGCTTGTTGAAAGAGATCTTGCTCCTTCGATTGATCCTGAAGGCTTTACGGTTCAAATTATGATGACATTTTTTATTAAGAATCAGCGAGCGTATATCCTTACCTTTGTTGCACCAAAAGAACAGTATGACCAATATTATCCAGATGCCGAAAGCATGATTAAAACATTTAAAATTTATTAATATTTAATGAAAGAATGTCTAAGTTGTAATGTTTTCTATCAAGAGTCCGCAATGGTTTGCGAGCGGTGCAAAAAAACTCTAGTCGAAATAGATTTTAAGCAGGCTCTCGAACATACGCGCAAAAAGTTTTTAAAACGTTTTAGCGGTTCAAAAGATGTTCGAATTTTTGATCCTCATACTCAATATATTGTTGGAAGTTATTTTAAGAATCACTCGTTGTTTTTATATTTTGATCTAAATCGAAATCAAATGAAATATGGATTAGAAGTTAAGCGCTTCTTTATTCAGCCTGTTAATGCGATAGCGTTTTTTAATTTACCTTGGGTTATTTTTAATTTTTTGTATTCCAATTATTTTCATTTTTTATATAAAGGATTTTGTAATCAATGCCATTGTAAGCATCGATTAGGTCAGCATTCAAAGGATGAATGCGATTATAATATTGCTTATTTTCATATTTTGAGAGACGTTCTAAATGGCGATATCGTTCACACAAAACGAATATACCAACAGTGTGCAGAATCGGCTGATGGTGAAGCTGGAACGAGGCGAGCATACCTAGACTTGAGCCGCCGCCATAAAAAAACAGAAGTTTTTTTTGATCTTCTATCTATCGGATTTTCCGTTTTTCTTTGGATCTTTTTAGCGGTTTATGTTAGTTTTCCAATGTTCAAGGTTCTTTTGCAGAAGATCCATCTTTATGATATGTATGAATGGAGAATTTTTTAAATTAAATATTTATGACAAGCCCAGTTTCAATTATAAATAAGTTTTTTATTATTCGCCAAATTCCTGCTTTTAGTTCTTTAAATTGGCTAGAACTTCATCAGATTGCTTCACGATGCACATTCCGGGAATATTCTAAGGGAGCAATTATTTATGAAAAGGGTGACTCGCCAGACGGTTTTTATTGTTTGGTTTCTGGGCGTGTGTGTGCATATAATTTAAGCGATAGTGGAGAAAAGAAAAATGTTGAATATATTTATCGAGGAACTTATTTTGGTATTATTTCTCTTTTAACCGGAGAGCCTCATTCTCTGACGTTTGAAACGTTAAATGATGCGCTTGTTTTACGCATCGAAAAAGATGATTTTCACGATATTTTAAGTAAGGTTCCACGTCTGGCTGTTGATTTTAGTTATACGTTGTCTCGTCGACTTAAAAAACAGCAGCATCATCAGAAGTCTATTTTCGAAAGCACAATTATTTCTACTTATAGCCCAAGGCAGGGAACGGGTGGTTCAATTTATGCCTTTAATTTAGCGCATCATTTAAAGAAAGAAACAGGGAAAAAAGTCATTTTTATTGACATGAACTGCGTTTTATCGTCAGGCTCATATGAGAAAAAAGCATCTAGGCTTTCACCATTGTGGAAAAACCAGCCGATTAATTTAAACGAAGTTATTGACCATTATGAAAATACCGAGTCTTCTATAATCAAGAGTGATCAATCTGCAGATCTATTAAGTGTTTGTTTTGACTCAAAGGATTCTGTTGTTTCGACAAAGATAAGTCAGTTTGTCAGCAGCCTTGCAAACGAATATCATTTTATTGTTTTGGATTTACCAAGTCAGTCTGATAACGATGTTCTAACAACGTTAAACCAGTCTGATGATATTCATTTGATTCTTGGTGATTCTAAAGCTGATTTAATTTCTGGAAAATTATTCTTACGAAAATTAGAGCATTCTGGTTTAGGTGAGTCAAAAAAACAAAAAATAAAGATATTTGTTCGACAAACAGACAACAAGAAGAGAGTGCCTTATGAAAAAATAAACCAAATTTTAGAACAAGATATTTATGCTTATCTTTCTGAGATTTTTGAAGATGATAACACAGAAACAATTTCTTTGGATATGTTTCAGGTTTTAATGCCTGATATGTCTACGAAATTCTCGCAGCAAATGAGAAAAATAGCTCGAGAAATTGGGGATGTTCGTGTTGGATTGGTATTAGGCGGCGGTGCGGCTTTAGGTATTTCTCATATTGGTGTTTTGCGGGTTATTGAAAAAGAAGGCATTCCCGTTGATATTGTTGTTGGAAGCAGCATTGGAGCGTTGATTGCTGGGCTTTGGGCGTTAGGTCGCGATGCCCAAGAAATTGAAAAGCTTGCTCGGGAATTTGAAAGCAGGATTCGTTGTTTACATTTGCTTGATATTATTTTTCCAAAATCTGGATTTATTGGTGGATATATGATTAAGCGGTGGCTTCGAAAAAAGATTGGAAAGCAAACTTTTTACAATACAAGGATTCCATTAAAAATTGTGGCATATGATTTAACAAAGAGGGAGGACCTAATTATTGATGGGGGTGATGTCGTTGATGCAATCCGCAAAAGTATTGCGATTCCTGGAGTGATTAGTCCAGTTATTGAGGGCGATCATGTTATTATCGATGGTGGTATTGTTAATCCACTTCCAACAAACGTTTTAGCATCGATGGGCATTCGAAAGATTATTGCTGTTAATATTTTAAAATCGCCGCAAGATGTCCTAAAAGATTATCAGATTTCTAAAGAAAAAGAAGAAAAAAAGAGACCGAGCTTTGCGTTGGCCCTGCCTTTTTATTTTTTACAAAGATGTATTGCAAAGGCCTGGACTAAGTTATTGACTCCGAATATTTGTGATATTATTGTTAGCAGTTTTCAGTCTGTTGATTATGTTTTGGCAGAACAAAGCGCACAGCAGGCAGATGTCTTGATTCATCCGGATTTAACGGGAATCGATTGGTTTGAGCTTTACAAGGTTGATGAATTGATCCGAAGTGGCGAGGTTGCAACTCAAAACAAAATCAATGATATTAAGCAAGTTGTTAGTCAGTAGAGAATTGGATGTTCTTATTTTGTTGATTTTTCGGGGAAGATAGAAGAGATGAAGGTTTTTACAAAACAAGCTTTAGACGAGATTAAAAAAGTTCATAGTCTTTCTCGGCAATATAATGATAAGAAAAAGAAAAGCCATGAGACAAAGCTTTTAAGTTTGATGCGAAAACATGTTGGCGAGATTGAAGATCTTTATCAAAGCCAAGACAAACATTTTTTAATTGAAACGGGAGATTTGGCGGTCTTGTGCCTTGAAATATTTTTGGAAAACAAGATTTCAGCTGACGAAGTTATAATGCAGTGTTTTGATCGTCATCAAAAGAAGCTTAAAAGTTTAATTGAAAAGAGGAAAAATGACAAAAGTTAAAACACAAATTATTTGTACGCTTGGCCCATCGAGCGAGAGTGCAGCTGTTTTGCGTAAAATGATTCTCGCGGGCATGGATGTCGCACGTCTTAATTTTTCTCATGGAACCCACAAAGATCATCTTGAGAAAATGAAATTGATTCGATCTCTTAATTCAAAATATCGAAGACATATAAAAATTTTGCAAGATTTAGAGGGTTTTAGAATTCGCATTGGAAGTCTTAAGAATTTCGCTTCTCGATGCGTGCCCTTAAAGAAAAATCAAATTGTTTATTTAACGAATGATGAATCGTATCATTCTAAGAGCGCGATTCCTTTTGATTATGACGGGTCTTTAAAAGACATTAAGCCAGAAAGTCATATGTATATTGAGGATGGGAATATTGTTTTACTCATAAAAAAATGTACAAAAAAAGTTTTGACCGCAAAAACAATTGTTCCTGGTATTATTAAAGAAAATAAAGGTATTAATATCCCTGATGTAAAATTAAAATTTAAAGGGATGACAGACAAAGATGTTTTTGATTTAGAATTTGGCTTAAAGCATGATGTTGATTTTGTTGCGCAATCTTTTATCCGTAACAAACAAGATATTTTAAATGTCCGAGACATTGTCAATCACCATAAAAAGAAATGCTTAATTATTGCAAAAATCGAAAATCGTCAAGGAGTCGATAACATTGACGAAATCATTGATGCGTCAGATGGCATTATGGTTGCCCGAGGAGATATGGGGGTTTGTTTTCCAATTTATGAAGTTCCAGTTCTGCAAAAAGTTATTATAAGAAAATGTCGCGCAAAAAGAAAATTTGTTATCACAGCAACTCAAATGCTTGAGAGCATGACTAGCCACATTAGGCCGACTCGCGCAGAGGCGACAGATGTGGCCAACGCGATTATTGATGGAACAAACTATACGATGCTTTCAGAGGAAACAGCCGCTGGGAAATATCCTGTTGAGGCAGTAACAACAATGAATGAAATTTGTAAGTTTACTGAGCAAGCGATTGCTAAGAAAGTGATTTAATTATGAATGTGGCTATTGTGGGAGCATCACATAAGGTAGATCGATATTCAAATAAGGCATTAAAACTTTTACGAGAAAAAGGTCACATTGTTTTTCCAATTCATCCTCGGCTTAAAGAAATTGATGGAGTTAAAGTTTTTTCATCCTTAAAGGATATTTCTGAGAAAATTGATACGATAACGTTTTATGTAGGACAAAATATCTCAAGCATGATGACACAGGATGTTATTGGTATTTGCCCGAGGCGTATTATTTTTAATCCTGGTGCTGAGAATCCAGATCTTCTAAAGAAAGCACAGGAGAATAATATTGATGCTATTAATGCCTGCACGCTCGTTTTATTGTCAACGCAGCAATTTTAGAGAATCTATCTAACAAAGGAGGCCATTATGGTCGATGTAGATCTTGGAAAACAGTTGTTAGTTAAAGTAAGTAATAGCGTCGGAACTTTGGCTGAGGTTAGCAGTCTTATTTCTTCCTCTGGAATTAATCTTTTGGCGGTTTGCGCGTATGCCGTAGATAAGAATGGATTGATGATGTTTGTTTGTGATAATCATAAGCGTGCAATTAAAATTTTAAAAGAGAAAAAATACGATGTTCGAGAAGAAGAGATCGTTTTTCTTACCGTTGATAACAAGCCAGGGGCACTTTTATCTGCAACACAGAGAATTTCTGAATGCAAGATCGACATAACGCTTCTTTATGGAAGTGTTGAACAAAAAAGCAAGAAAAGCAGGATTGTTCTTATTGCTGAAAATAATAATGCGGTTATTGCTGCGATTAAAACAATGTAAGATTTGGCAAAAGTAATTTAAACAAAAAAAAGGAGAATATTGATGACTGCTTTCGGGTGGGCTTTGTTAACAGCTTGTATTTGGGGCGTTGTTCCAATTTTAGAAAAGATCGGGCTTTCGGATACAAATCCCTTTGTTGGGCTTTTTTACCGTTCGCTTGGTGTTGTTTTTGGACTGCTTGTTTTTGGATTTTTTATAATTAATCCAGCTGAGATTCGTTCGGTTAATATGCGATCTGCTTTGTTTTTGATTCTAGGCGGATTTTTAGCAAGCTTTGTTGCCCAGCTTGTTTTTTATCATGGACTTAAAATTGGCGAAGTTTCTAAGATTGTTCCAATATCTGCAAGTTATCCTTTGGTTGCATTCTTGCTGGCAGTTCTTTTTTTGGGGGAGACATTTTCTTTTCTTAAAGCGCTTGGCGCTGTTTTAATCATTTGTGGCATTTGGGCATTGAAGTTAGGATAAAGTTTAAAAATAAAAAAGGTTATAAATTTACATTATGGCAGTTCAGTTTTTTGATTCAATTTCAATTAAGATTCCAAAAGATGATATTTATCGTAGGTTGGGTTATGTGCGAGAATCAACAGTCCTAAAAAAAGAGCATATTCAGAAAACAGATCTTTATATTGAAGAATCTTTTGAGCATATTCATTTAAAAGGGTGTGCCTTGCGCTTACCCGTTAAAAGTATCGATAACGGATGCATTGATCTTTCTAATGGCATTAGTTTTAAAAGTAAGGATCTTGTGACTTTCTTATCTGGCTCAAGCGAAGTTCTGATTATGGGTGCGACAGCTGGCGATGAGATTATGCATAAAATTAAATCTTTCTCTCAAAATAATGATCTCGCGCGCAGTGTTGTGTATGATGCTGCTGCGAGTGAAATCGTGGATGCGGCATTAACATGGATCATGAATTTTTTTAAGCGTGAACTTATTCGTTTTGGGCTTAGTCTTGACCATCGTCGATTCTCGGCTGGGTACGGGGATTTTGCGCTTGAAAATCAAAAAGCAGTTTTTGATATCTTAGAAATGAAGAAAATTGGTGTTAATTTAACTAAAGAACTTTTAATGTTACCTGAAAAATCTGTTACTGCTATTTCAGGGATAGGAGCACAAGTATAGATGAGCACGTTACAAAGAATTCTTGGAAAGAAGATTATTTTCTTAGATGGGGCAACTGGAACAGAACTTCAGAAAAAAGGCATGCCGCAAGGTGTTTGTCCGGAAAAATGGTGTTTGGATAATCCAGATATTATTTCTGGTGTTCATCGAGATTATATTAGGTCTGGAGCAAATTTAGTTTATAGTTGCACTTTTGGTGCCAATCAATATAAATTGGAAGAATATGGAATAAAAGATGTTCGATCAGTTAATCGCGATCTTGTTCGGATTGCAAAGCATGCCGTAGGGCCTCATGGTTTAGTCGCAGGAGATGTTGGTCCAACTGGAAAATTTATTGAACCATTCGGCCCGCTTTTATTCGAAGATGCTGTCAATGCCTTTAAAGAGCAGATTCGTGGTCTTTTGGAGGGTGGTGCGGATTTAATTGTGATTGAAACTATGATTGATATTCAAGAGGCGCGAGCCGCTTTGATCGCAGCGCGTGAACTTACCGATAAACCTGTTTTTGTGACCATGACATTCGAAAAAGATGGACGAACGCTTAATGGAACAGATCCAGTCACAGCTTTAATTACTTTGCAAAGCTTGGGTGCGGATGCTGTGGGATGCAATTGTTCAGCTGGGCCGAAAGAAATGATTCCATTTATTCGGTCGATGTACAAATATGCCAAAATACCTCTGATTGCAAAGCCAAATGCAGGTATGCCAAAATTAAAAGACGGAAAAACAGTTTTTGACATGAAGTCAGCTTTTTTTGCAGCTGAAGGTAAAAAACTTATTTTAGCTGGAGCAAGTATTGTTGGTGGATGTTGCGGAACAACGCCTGTGCACATTCAAGCACTTTATCAAAAGACAAAGACCAGTAAGGTGCGAAAACCACTCTTAAAATCTTTGAGCGCTGTTAGCTCAGCGCGAAAACATCTTTTTTTACAGAAACATTCCAGGGCCTTAGTCATTGGAGAATGCATTAATCCAACCGGAAGAAAATTATTTCAGAAAGAGCTATTTGACGGAAAGATGTCTTTGGTTCGGCAATTTGCTCGCGAACAAGAAGTGGCTGGGGCTGATCTTTTAGATGTTAATGTTGGTGCTCCGGGCGTTGTTGAGGAAAAAATAATTCAAAAAGCTCTCAATATCTTAAGTGTTAGCACGGGTAGTCCGCTGGTTGTTGATTCGTCTAAGGTCGAGGCTGTTGAAAAGGCTCTTCGCATTTATCCAGGGCGGGCGATGATAAACTCAATCTCTGGTGAAAAAGAGAAATTAGAAAAACTTTTGCCTATTGCTTCGAAGTATGGTGCGATGTTTATTTTGCTTCCCGTAGCTAAATCTGTGCCGAAAACTTTTAAGGAGCGAAAGATTATTATTCAGAATGTTTTTGAAAAGGCAAAGAAATACGGGTTTACAAAGCAAGATTTTGTTGTTGATGGCTTGGTTATGTCGGTTTCGTCTCTAGCGAATGCTGGCGTTGAAACAATCAAGACTGTTGATTGGTGTGCTAATACCTTTAAGGTTAATACGGTTGTTGGGCTTTCTAATGTTTCTTTTGGAATGCCTTGTCGTTCGATCATCAATTCAACATTTCTTTCAATGCTCGAAAAAAGGGGGCTGTCTACTGTCATTGCAAATCCAATGCGACTTAAGCGTCAATTCTCAAAATTAGCTGAAAAACTTCTTTTGGGTAAGGATAAAGATGCGGTTAGATTTATTTCTCATTATTCTAAGCAAAAAGTTTTGCCCAAAAAAACTGAAAAAGGTGCGACTTTAGAACAAAAAGTTTATCGAGCTATCTTAGAGGGCAATCGCGAGGAGATCAAAGGCCTGGTTTCTGATTTGTGTAAAACCGGTTTTGCAGAGCAAGATGTTGTGCATAACATTATGATTCCGGCCATTAATCAAGTTGGCGAGTTTTTTGATAAAAAGCAATATTTCTTGCCGCAATTGGTTGCTAGCGCAGAGGCGATGAAAGTTGCATTTGAATTCATAGAGCCAAAATTAAAGAAAAAGAAAATAAAGACAGAAAAAAAGAATGTCATAATCTTAGCAACTGTTAAAGGCGATATTCATGATATTGGAAAAAACATTGTTTCATTGCTTCTTAAGAATCACGGATTTGAAGTTATTGATTTAGGCAAAGATGTTTCCGCAGATCGAATTGTAAATGAAATCAAGAAACATAAAAGTCCAGTTGTCGGACTTTCGGCATTAATGACAACAACCATGGTGAATATGAAGGATGTTATTCAGAAGGCAGATCAGCAAAATATAAAATGCCGTTTCATGGTTGGGGGCGCTGTCATTACAAAAGCGTATGCTCAAAGCTTGGGAGCAGAATATTCTCAAGACGGAGTTGAGGCAGTGCGTGTTGCTAAGGAATTAAGTAAATCTTGATAGAGAACTTAATTTTTAAAAAAGAAAAATAACTATGCCAGCATTAACTGAACATAACATATTCTTATTTGTCGCCGAGCTGGGTATTATTATCTTTATTGCACGTTTCATGGGAGAAGTTGCAAAACGATTTGGTCAGCCAGCTATTGTAGGCGAGATGGTTGCAGGCATTCTTTTGGGGTCATCTGTTTTTGGAAGAATCTTTCCAGCATGGAGAGAGGCACTTTTTCCGTCAATTGGACCCGAGCCGTATTTGCTTCAGGGTATATCTTGGCTTTGTATTTTGTTTTTGTTGCTGATTACAGGTCTTGAAATTGATTTAAAAGCCTACATGCAGCAAGGGCATAAAAGTATTTTACCTTCGATTCTGGCTATTTCTGTGCCTTTTGTTGGGTTTTATAGTGCTTCGGCGCTTTTGCCAGATACATTCTTTTCAAGTGTCATGAATCCTAATATTGGTCGACTTTTAATGGCAACAGCTTTTTCTGTTGTTTCGATTCCAATTATCGCTAAGATTCTTTTGGATTTTAAAATTTTACGTTCTGATGTTGGACTAAATATCCTAACTTCTGGTGTTTTAAGCGATATTTGGGGATGGGCTATTTTGGGTATTATTGTTTCATTGATTGGAACAGGCAGCATCACTGTAATGGGTGTTTTAAAACCACTTGTAACAATTGTTCTTTATTTAGGATTGACGTTAACAGCTGGGCGTGCAATTGTCGATAAAATTCTAAATTGGATTCAGCCTCGTACAGATGATGCCGCAACAATTTTAGCATTTTTATTTTCGTTAACATTGATAAATGGTGCGGTTGCTCACATCCTTGGGCTTCATGTTGTGTTCGGTGCTTTTGTGGCAGGGATTATGGCAGGTGAGTCAGAAAAAATTGATCCTCATATGCGTCAAACAATTCAAGATATTATTCTTGGTGTTTTTGCTCCGATCTTTTTTGTTTTAGTTGGAATGGAGCTAAAGTTTACAGTTCAAACAAATTGGGGATTGATTCTTGCGTTTTTTCTTTTATCTTGCCTTTGGAAAATCTTGGGCGCGTTTGCTGGCGCTATTTTAAGTGGTATCGGAAAAAGAAATTCTATGGCTGTTGCTTGCGGGTTGATGACGCAAGGAACCATGGGAATCATTGTGGCTCTTATCGGTCGTGAAGTTGGCGCTTTTCCGGAAAAAACATTTTCTCTGATTGTTATGGTTTGTATTCTAACGTCGCTTTCTATTGGCCCGGTTTTAAAGTGGGCTATTCAGTCGGTTCGAAGACCTTTGGCAAACTTTTTTGATAAGGATCATGTTTTTTTGGATATTGATGGAAAAAATAAGCTTGAGGTTATTAATAATATGGTAAAGCTGATGCATGATCGACAGTTGATTGATTCCCCTAAGGAAATAAAGAAATCAATCTTTGAAAGAGAAGCTCTTCTGACGACGGCGATAGGCGAAGGTGTTGCGCTTCCCCATGCACGTATTAAGGATTTTCAAAATCCGATGCTGTGTTTTTTTAGGCTAAAAACTCCGGTTGACTTTAAAAGTCCGGATGATGTTGGCGTACAACTTTTATTTCTAGAGCTTACCAATAGTGATGACGATGGGGTCCAGCTCATGCTTTTAAGTCAAGTTTCTCGATTTTTGTCAAACACGAGAAATCGAAATCGGCTTTTAGAGTGCTCAAAGGCAGAAGAGGTTCATCATATTTTAAGCTTTGATGAATCGGCCTAAATTGCGTTTATTTCTTTAAAAGAATTTATATTTGCTAATCGTTTATGATACAATGGGGCTGTTCTTAATTTTCTAAAGGAAGTCCTGATGCGTTGCGCTAGGTCGCGCAACTTACAGGATTAATTCGTGTGGCTGACTTGACGTCGCAAAAAAAGCTCCGTAAATCAGACACTCATTTATCGGGGAGGAAAAATGGAAACTTATATTTCACTATCAGAGCAATGGACAGAAGATCAAAAAGAAATTTGGAAAGTCATTGAAGATCATTGGGATTGCCTTGTTAATGGCAAGGTTGATCAATTTAAAAGCTATATTCATCCCCGTTTTGTTGGATTCGGTCATGAAAGCCCGTATCCGGTTGATCAAGGGTGGCTTTTTCATTGGGTTGGATTCTGGTCTAAGAGCACAAAGTTTTTGATTCATGCGCTTAAGCCTCAGCATATTGTTATTCATGGGGATATCGCGATTGTGCAATATTGTTTGTTTACAATCACAAAGAATGATGTCAGTGCGGGCAATAGTTCTATTCGTCGGTATACAATGACGTGGAAAAAGGAAGATGGCAAGTGGCGCGTTATTGCAAGTCATAATAATCTTCAGGGTGAAAACTAAAATATAAAAGGGTAAAGATAAATGGAAAAGCTCATTGCTCCACAAGGTGAGAAGAGAGTCCTTTTGCATTGCTGTTGTGCGCCGTGCTCTGGGTCGATTATCGAATCAATGCTTTTTTCACAAATTAGGCCGACATTATTTTTTTATAATCCAAATATTCAACCAAAAACAGAATATTTGAATCGAAAAAAGGAAGTTGTTAATTATGCGTTAAAAATGAATATCGATTTTGTTGATGCAGATTATGATGCGTTTCGTTGGCTAAAATCTGTTGAAGATCTCAGCTTGGAACCTGAAGGCGGCAAACGTTGTGAAAAATGTTTTGATATTCGTCTTGATAAAACGGCCTTGCATGCAAGTGAAAATAATTTCAAGGTATTTGCAACCACTCTGGGTATTTCTAGGTGGAAAAATCTTGATCAGATTACAGAATCTGGAATGCGCATTGCGACAAATTATCCAGATATTTCTTATTGGGATTATAATTGGAGAAAAGATGGCGGATCACAGCGAATGTATGAATTGGCAAAACAAGAAAGTTTTTATAAGCAAGAATATTGTGGCTGTGCATTTTCTTTGCGTGATGTCAACAATCGTAGGTATCAAGAAAAGCAATCTTTGGTTGAAATTGGAAAAAATAGATATTAGAGGCTAGACATTTCATGAGAGCAACAACAAGTCCGTATGTTTTAAAGAGAGAATCCAGCATTCATAATTTTGGTATTTTCGCAAAAAAAGATATCCCTAAAGATACTAAAATTATTGAATATGTTGGCGAAAAGATCACAAAAGCCGAATCAAATCGGCGTGGAGAAGAATGTCTTAGTCATTCAAAAATAAATAAAGAACATGGATCTGTTTATATTTTTGAGCTTAACAAGCGTTATGATTTAGACGGCAATGTGCGATATAATACAGCAAAATATATTAATCATAGTTGTCATCCTAATTGTGAAGCTCATTTGATTCATGGCCATATTTGGATTGTCGCGGCTAAGAACATTAAAAAAGGAACCGAGCTTTCGTACAATTATGGTTATGGGTTTGAAGATTATCATGAACATGAGTGTAAATGCGGCGCGCATAATTGTGTTGGATATATTTTAGATAAAGATCATTGGCATAAATTAAAAAAGGTTCAGCTTTTAGAGGGGCATGAAAACATTGCAAAAACTAAGCCATCAGCAAATCGTAAAACGACAAGAAAAAAGGCTTAAACAGCCACGCATCCCAGCATGTGTCGTTTTAAATAATATTCGCTCTCTGTATAATGTTGGGTCTATTTTTAGAACAGCGGATGGAGCTGGATTTGAAAAAATTTGGCTTTGTGGTATTACGGGCACTCCCCCAAATGCAATGATTTCAAAAACCGCTCTTGGCGCAGAAGAAGTTGTTGATTGGGAACAAAGAAATAGCGCTAGTGAACTCATAGAGGATTTAAAAGCCCAAGGATATAAGATTTTTGTTTTAGAGCAAGCCGATACAAGTATTTCGTTTGAGAAGATTAAAGCTTATGGGCCTGTATGTTTGGTTTTAGGCAATGAAATAGAGGGTGTTTCTGAAGATGTTGCAAATTTGTGCGATCAGGCTGTTGAAATAGAAATGTCAGGCATTAAAAATTCGCTTAATGTTTCAGTGGCGTTTGGTATCATGGCGTACCAAATTAGAAATTGTTTAAAATCATAGGAGACAATATTGACTAATATATTTAAAAAATTATATTTATGGGTTATTCATTGGGCAAAAACACCTTATGCTGTTTTTGCCCTTTTTCTTTTAGCGGTTGCAGAATCTAGCTTTTTTATTGTTCCGCCTGATACCTTGTTGATTGCCATGGGGCTAGCAAAGCCAAAAAAATCTTATTTTTATGCACTTGTTTGTAGTGTTGGATCTGTTTTGGGTGGAATTATAGGATATGCGATTGGATATTTTTTGTGGGAAAGGGTGCAAGGATTTTTTATTCCTCATATTTTTAGTCAAAACATTTTTGATGCGGTAAAAGCAAAATATGCACTTCATTCTTTTTGGATTGTTTTTACGGCCGCGTTTACGCCAATTCCATACAAAGTTTTTACGATTACCGCAGGTGTTTGCTCCATTAGTCTTTTAGGTTTTTTTGTAGCTTCTGTTATTGGACGTTCGATGAGATTTTTTATTGTGGCAACAGTATTTTATTTTTTTGGAGACAGGGCAGAGGAGTTTATTGAAAAGTATTTTAATTGGTTAACAATTGGATTTTCGGTTCTTTTAATCTTGGGATTTTTATTAGCAAAGAAAATTCTCTAGATTAATTTAATTTCCCATATTTGAAAATACAGGCGCTGTGCGTGCTCCTCGACCGCCTTTTTTGAAAATATACGAAGTTGAGACATCAGCGGCCTCAATTCTTTTTGAAACAATTGGTCCTAGGGAGATATTGTCAAACCATCCACCGCCACGTGATCCACTTCCTGTTGATCCAGTCACTCCTCGCGCGTTGGTTGAATCAATGCCAGGCCAGTCTAAATTTGTCGCATTTCCTTCGTACCCTGTGACTGTATCGTCAGTTAGTTCTCCATCGCCATGCGTTCCCTTAAAATTACGTCCTGTTGCGTGTCCAACAGTTACAACTTGTTCGGATAGATTACCGGTGAGTTCCATATTGCCGTAATAACCTGCGCCAGCAGTTTCCCGTCCAGTATTAGATGTATTGCCAGCAAAAATACCAACTCGCATAGGTCCAGCGTTTCCCGAATCATAACTACCTGAAGTAACTTGATTTCCTGTCGTTGTTGAGTAGTTTGTTGCAATTCCTTCATTCGCTTGACCGGCATTGGAAAGTGTATAGCGTGTACCGGATTTATAATCGGTTGTTCCCCAGGCATATTCATCTTCAATAGCATCAAGAGGGCCTCGACACGCTTTTTCAAATTCAAGTTCTGTCCAAGGACGTAGAGCCGCCCAATCTAAAAAAGCTGCTAGATCATCCCAATATAAAAAAGTAAGAGCAATCCATTCTCCATCCGTTGTTTCGTCATAACTTCCATCATTGTCTAAGTCGCAGGCATACACTGCTGGTGTTGATGGAGAATCATCACCTGATGTTTCAATTTCAATTCGATTTCTATAAACATTGCCAAAAGAATCATCCATTGCTCGAGTGCCGGCTGCAGAATTTGGAGCATTTTCTGTTCTTGATACTTGCTGTTCGTAGGTTAATGTATTTAAAAAATCTCTATATTGACCGTTTGTTATTTCATATTTCATTAAATAAAAAGCATTGTATCCTTTTGGGAAAGTTTCTGGTAGGGTTTTAGAGGTTGAATCATTAAAATCATCAGCTGTATCCATGCCTGCGGCATTGTTATTTCCAAGGCTTCCGGTTCCTCCTCCGCCCAATGTCAACAAATCTTCACTGTCGATAAACTTTGGATCTCCACTTGTTGCGTCTTCAAAATTACCATTTAGAAAAGAGCTGTCACCATCGCCAACATAAAATCCACCACTTGGAATATAAACCATTTCAATTCCGAATAGTCTAAAGGTTGTTGTTGCGTCTTGGACATCGGAATCAAGGAGCCCATCTGTTCCGTAATCCCAAACAAATTCAACGGGATCAAGAACTAAGGCATTGCTTGTTCCGTTGGTAGCTCTTCGAATAAAAAATCCTAGACCATCATCAGGAACAACGATTTCAGCTCCTTGAGTCGGTACAAATCCTGTAG
Organism: Candidatus Omnitrophota bacterium; assembly: GCA_028693815.1. NCBI lineage: Bacteria > Pseudomonadati > Candidatus Omnitrophota > Candidatus Omnitrophota bacterium. Next base: position 11,674 of record JAQUUP010000012.1, on the reverse strand, counting down.
GGTTTGTACCAGTTGCAGCCATAGTCGCATGACACCACTCGGTATCATCGGGATCATAGTATTTCATAAAAATCCAAACTGCATCATGACTAACATCATTGCGCCAGGCATAATTCCAGGATATATCAGCTTTAAAAGTTAGTGTATCATTGTCAGTATCAATTGAGTATGGGCCAAATGAATCTATCTCGAGACCACCGGCTAAAGCAAAAGACGGGATTAAAAGAAAAAAAACAAACAGAGACAGCGTAAAAATAAAGTTCTTTTTATAATACATAAATAATAGCTCCTTTAATAAATATACTTATACTCTAAGTTTATCATGAAATTATTTGTTTTCAACTTGAATATCATCCATATCTCTGTATACTATTTTGTATGAAAAATCTTATGTGTAAATCTGTTATCTTTGACATGGATGGTGTTATTACTGACACAATGCCGTATCATTATCAGGCATGGAAGCATATTTTTGAACGTGAAGGTGTTCCTATGAGCTATTTAGATGTCTATCAAAGAGAAGGGCAAACTGGCATTAAAGCTGTTCGGGAAATTTTTAAAGATCACGAGCGAACAATTAGTTTTAAAAAAGCCAAAGAAATTCTGATTGAAAAAGAAGAGCTTTTTAAGAAAATTTTTCGGCCTAAATTTATTAAAGGAGCTCGAAGATTTTTAAAACGAATGCACAAAGACAATTTTGTTTTAGCACTTGCTACCGGAACGGCGCGTCATGAGCTTAATAAGATTTTACCAAAAGAGTTAAAAGATTTATTTTCTGTTATTGTCACAGGAAGTGATGTTAAAAAAGGAAAGCCACATCCAGAACCATACAAAAAAGTTTTAAAAGCGCTGAAAATAAAACCAGAAGAATCTGTTGTTATTGAAAATGCACCTTTGGGAATCGAATCTGCCAAAGGTGCTAAATTGAGATGTTTAGCGCTTGAAACATCTTTGCCGCGCAAATATTTAAAAAAAGCAGACTATATTTTTTCTTCGTTTGAGGAACTTCAAAATTCTATTTGTTTCGCTAAAGAATAAAAATATGAATCGTAAAATCAAAAATGCACTCATTGTTCACAAGAAAACATTCTTTGAGTTTTATTTCTTAAGAAAAATAAAAAAGCAGAAAGAAATGTCATTTTCTGCCTCTGAGATGGCACGATTTCGGTTAATGCACGCTGAGCACTACAAGACACTTGATGAGGTTGAACGTGTCTTAAAGTCAATGGATATTCAATACAAAAAAACATATCGGAAAGATAATATTGATTATCGTCAACATGACTTTATTGTTACGGTTGGCGGCGATGGTACGTTTTTGCAGGCTGCCCGTGAATTAAAAAAAGAAAAGATCTTGGGCGTTAATTCTGATCCTGATCGTAGCGTTGGACGCTTTTGCGGATGCACAAAGGGAAATTTTAAAACGATTTTTAATCAGATTTTTTCGGGTGAAAAAAAGGCAACTTCAATTGCTCGATTATCAATCTCGTCTAAAAAACATAAAAAGATATGGCAAGCGGCCAATGATGTTTTGATCTGTGATCAAAATCCTGCCACCATGAGTCGATATGTTTTAAATGCAAACGGAATTAAGGAATATCAGCGTAGTTCTGGTGTATGGTTTTCGACTTCAGCTGGATCAACAGGCGCAATTCGTTCTGCAGGTGGACGTGCCATAAAATTATCGAGTGAGCAATTTTTATATCAGCCTAGAGAGCTCTACTATTGTAAAAATCATAAGTATCAGCTTAAAGGGGGATTGCTTAATTTTTCTTATCCGGTTTTTGTTAAGTCATCAATGGATGATGGTGTCATTTATTTTGATGGTGCACATTGTTGCGCCACCTTTAGGTTTGGTGATAAAATCCGCATTTCAAAATCTAGATATCCGCTAAAGGTTTTTCTTTAACGATTTATGCAAAATATAAAAAATTTCTCAAAGAATCTTATCTCTTGGTATTCGAAAAACAAACGAGATCTTCCTTGGCGCAAGACAACCGATTCGTATAAGATTTGGATTTCCGAGATTATGCTTCAGCAGACAACTGTTAACGCTGTTATTCCGTATTATAAAGCGTGGATCAAAAAGTTTCCAACAATGCGTTCAGTTGCAAACGCGCCGCTTCAGAAAATATTAAAACAATGGCAAGGGTTGGGATATTACAGCCGAGCCCGTAATATTCATAAAACCGCAAAAATTATCTTGAAGAACCACAAGGGCAAGCTTCCGTGTTGCGCCAAAGATCTTTTGAAACTGCCTGGCTTTGGCCCGTATACAACAGGGGCGGTTTTGAGCATTGCGTTTGATGCTCGTTATCCGATTGTTGATGCGAATGTCCGTCGGGTGATTATGCGCCAATTAGCTTTAGAGGGATATGCCGACACAAGCCAAGATAAGAAAATTCTAGAATTTTTAGAAAAAGCATTACCGCAAAAAGATCTTAGTTCGTTTAATCAAGGATTGATGGAGTTGGGTGCTTTGATTTGCAGAACGGATAATGCACTTTGCACCATGTGTCCGGTTAAAGAAACATGTTGCGCGTATCAAAAAGGGACACAGGAAATTATTCCTAAACCTAAAAAAAAGGTAATACAGAAAATTGATGCTGTGGTTGGGGTGATCAAAAATAAAAATTCTTTTTTTATTCAGAAAAGAAATAACAAGGGTCTTTTGGCTGATTTGTGGGAGTTTCCAGGAGGGAAGATTGAAAAAAATGAAACTCCAAAACAAGCGCTAAAGCGTGAATTAAAAGAGGAGATTGGCGTTAATCTTGTTTCTGCAAAAAAGATGATTAATCTAAAACATTTTTATACGCAATTTTCTGTTAATTTGCATGTTTTGGATTGCGAGGTTAGCCCTTTGCCGAAAATAGATAAAACACACCGCTGGGTTAGTTTGAAAAATATTTATAATTATCCTATGCCGTCAGGAAGTTCAAAGATTCTCGATTATATTATAAAGATAAGAAAAGACATAGAATGACTTTCTCGACTGTGTTATAGTAAATAAAACAATTATGAAAAAACACATAAAAATATTATTAACCAATGATGATGGCATCGGCGCTGATGGGATTCTAGCGCTTTATAAAGAATTGACAAAATTCGCCTCTGTTATAGTTGTGGCTCCCGATTCTCAGCGAAGCTCTGTTGGCCATGGCATTACTCTGTCTCGACCGATTTGGGTTAAGAAAACAAAAAAAGATGCAGGAATAAAAGGACATGCGATTACAGGAACTCCTGCAGATTGCATCAAATTTGCCTTAGAGGTTGTCTTGAAAAAAAAGCCAGATTTGATTATTTCTGGAATCAATTTAGGACCGAATGAAGGCTGTAGTGTTTTTTATTCGGGGACAGTGGCAGCAGCACGAGAGGGAGCACTGTGTGGTGTTGCCTCTATGGCGGTGTCGTTAAACACGTTTGTTGACCCTGATTTTTCTTATGCGGCCAAGATTGCCGGAAGAATTGCAAAAAAGATTCTTGATCAAAGTTTACCGAGAGGAACTTTTTTAAATCTTAATGTTCCAAATTTACCTAAGAATAAAATTAAAGGTATCAAATTGACGAGCCAAGGAAAGATTCCGATTAAGGCAAAATTTGTTTCAAGAAAAGACCCAAGCGATCTTCAATATTATTGGATGAGCGGCGAAATTCCAAAAACTGAACGAAAAGAGACTGTGGATACTGTTGCTCTTAATCAAGGATACGTTTGCATTACTCCTATTGAAAGCGATTCAACAGATTATAAAGTTTTGTCAAGTCTTGAAAATTGGAATTTGGCTTAAATTTTTCATTTTTATGTTTGATTCTTTAATATTTGAATTACAATAGATGCAGAGGTTTACTTATGCTAGATAAAGAAATTTTAGAAGCAAAAATTCTAATTATTGACGATCAAAAGCTTCATATTGGTCTTTTAGAGGATATTCTGCGCAAATCTGGATATGTTAATATTGAAAGCACGACAGATCCTCAAGAAGGAATAGAATTTTATAAAGAGAAGAATCCTGACTTGATTCTTTTAGATTTAGAAATGCCTAAGATTGATGGATTTTCTGTTATTGAGCAGCTCAAAGAGATCACAGGGGGAGAACGATTACCTTTGTTGGCGCTATCGCCTGATAGAGGGCAAGATATTTGTCTTAAGGCGCTTGAAGCAGGGGCAATGGATTTTATTGCAAAGCCATACGAAGGCATTGAAGTTTTGGTGCGAATTCGAAATATTATTGAGGCGCAACTTTTAAATAATCAGGTTCGCGATCAAAATAAGATTTTAGAAGAAAAAGTTAAGGAACGCACAAAAGAACTGACAGATACCCGATTGGATATTATTAGGCGTTTAGCGTGTGCCGCTGAATGTCGAGACGAAGACACAGGATCACATATTATTCGGATGAGCAAGCTTTGTGTGAAGCTAGGGAAAGCCACAGGTCTTGATGCGCATCAATGTGATCTTTTGCTTAATGCGAGCCCTTTGCATGATATTGGAAAAATTGGAATTCCTGACAGTGTTCTTTTAAAACCAGGAAAGCTCACGGCTGATGAATGGGAGGTTATGAAGTCGCATACAGTTTTAGCGGCGCAACTTTTGTCAGGAAGTGATTCTGAGTTAATGAGAATGGCAGAAATCATTGCCTTGACTCATCATGAAAAATGGGATGGATCGGGATATCCAAAAGGATTAAAAGGAGAAAACATTCCTCTTGTTGGGCGCATTGTTGCTATTTGCGATGTTTTTGATGCGCTTTTATCAAGACGACCGTATAAAAAAGCATGGACGATCGATGATGCTCTTGCTGAAATTAGATATGCTAGTGGGAAACATTTTGATCCAGAATTAGTTGAGCGTTTTTTTGTTATCGTTGAAAAAGATCGAGAAATCATTGAACGAGATTATCGCTGTGAGCACGAAGAATAATATTTATGAATGAGAATAATTTTAAATCAGAAATTCCAAATTTAAATCTTGAAGAGCAGACTGATATGCTTTCTGAGTTTACCGCAGAAGCATTGAATCTTTTGATGGATGCTAAGAATGCTGTTCTTGCTCTTGAGGCTGTTCCGACAGACTCAGAAGCGATTGCTAAGGGATTTAAAGTATGTTATTCAATCAAGGGTTTGTCGGGATTCTTAAATTTAAAAGATATTCAATATTTGGCAGCACGGATGGAAGAGATATTTGATTTGTTGAGAAAGAACTTATTGTCATTTGACGATGAGGTTGCAGAAGTCATGCTTGAGTGCATTGATAATCTTCGCATATTTTTGGATTTACTGAACGAGCAAATTTCTAACCAGGGAAAGCTTGAAAGTCCGTATCCCGACATTTCTTTAATTATTAGTAAAACTAGCCTCTTGAAGGATCGAACAGTTTCAAATGCAATTTCAAAAGTGATCACAGACAAGCGTTCGGGCAAAATTTCTCCTATTAGCTTGCCTGTCTCAAAGCAAGGGGATAGTCGTTCTAATATTCTTAAGAGGCAGCAAGAGCTAATTAAAGAACGCGAATTGGCGATCAAATTAAGTCAGCAAGCACAAAAATCCGCAGCTGAAAAAAGTGATATGCTCGCTAGCATGTCACATGAAATGCGAACGCTGATCAATGCGATTATGGGTTTTTCGGATATCCTTATCAAAAGTCCTCTTGAAAATAAGCAAAAGGAGTTTTTGCGATCCATTCGATCAAGCGGGGAGCTATTGTTGGAGATTATTAATAACATATTGGATCTTGCCAAAGTTGAACGTGGAAAATTAAAACTTGAAACAATTCCGTTTAATCTTAAAGATCTCATTGAAGATGTTTTTCAAATTGTCCGTACACGTTTAGATGGAAAACCAATTTCATTATTTTTTGATTTGAATCCTGAAATTCCTGTTCACCTCAAAGGGGACCCGACGAGATTACGCCAAATTTTAATTAATTTGTTAAGCAACGCAACTAAATTTACTGAAAAAGGTGAGGTTGGATTGATTATTGAGTTTGATGCTGAAAAAGAGATTATTTTAGAGCCAAACAAAAATATTAGTTTGCGTTTTTCTGCTGTTGATACAGGGATTGGCATTGCTGCAAGTCGGCAAAAATTTATTTTTGAACCATTTACGCAAGGTGACAAAACAATCACGCGTGAATACGGCGGAACTGGATTAGGTTTAACAATATCTAAAAGCTATGTTGAGGTTATGGGTGGAAAAATATGGGTCACCTCTGAAGTTAATAAAGGAAGTCAGTTTATTTTTACGATGGAGTTTCCGATTGTCGATATTGCTAAGAAAAAAAATGAAATTAATTTTAACCTTGATGAAATTCTAAAAAAGAATATCATAGTTGTAGATACTGATCCTCGAAAAACTTTAGAAAAAGTATGCGCCGAGTTGTCACTTAACGTAGAGTGTTTAAGCGGTGATTCTAAAAAAGTTTTAGGCGAAATTCTAGAAAAAGCAAAACAAGGTGAAAAACCAGATCTTATTTTTATTGATATTTTGACACACAAAGAAGAAGGCTATCTTTTAGCAAGCCGTATCAAGCAAGAAGAAAGTCTTAAAAGCACAAGATTAGTGGCTGTGTCTGGAAATATGGGATTTGTTATTTCGAGTGAAGCGTACAAAGAATGTTTTGATGATTTTTTGCTTCGTCCAATCATTCTTAAAGAATTACTAGCTCTTTTAAAAGATACGTTTAATGTGTTGAGTCCACAAGACATTGAAAGACAATCCTGCCCACATCTTGATGGCGATTGCAATGGGATCAATGTTTTAATTGTTGATGACAGCGCAACAAATATTGAGTTGATTAAGGCTTATTTTGAATCTATTGGATGTGACGGCGATTATGCGTTAAATGGACAGGAAGCTATCGAGATGGTTCGACAGAAGAAATACGATATTTGTTTTATGGATCTTCAGATGCCTGTTTTAAATGGCTTTGCCGCGGCTCAGATTATTCGTCAAGAAATTAGCCATGATTTACCGATTGTTGCACTCACCGCAGCTGATGATCAAGAGGATCGTGAAAAGTGCTCTGAAATAGGGTTTAATGATTTTTTAACAAAACCATTTAATATGGACGATTTTAAGGATAAAATTATATCATATGGCCGAAAATAATAAAAAAATTTTAGTTGTAGATGATTCAACGCTTGAACGCGAACTTTTAATTGAAATATTAAAAGGTTCTGGTATTAAAAATGAATTTCTTCAAGCAAAAAGTGGGGAGCATGCTATTGAAGTTTTAGGGCATAATCATAAAGATATTGCCATTATTTTGCTTGATTGGCAGATGCCAGAAATGACAGGATTGGAGTTTATGGAAGGAGTTGTGAAAGTTCCGGCTGTTTCCAAAGTTCCTATTGTCATGGTTACCGCTTCTGGATCTGATGAAAATAAAAAACAAGCAAAACAGGTTAATCCGGATTTAGCTGGATATGTTGTCAAGCCATATGAGCCAGAAGTCTTAGTTGAGTCTATTAAACCTTATATTTCATAAATAGGAAGGAATAATATGTTTTTTGGAGGAAAAGCAAACCCAGATCTTGAGCAATTTGCAAAAGCACTTTCAGAGAGTGTTGTTAAAATGTTTAAAGAGCGCAATGATATAAAGTTTTCACAAGATCCTGTTGTTGAAAAACGTAATATTATTGAATACAACGGCATGATGCGTGCTGACGGCATGGAAAAATTTAATGAGCCAACGTTTATTTCGTTTATCAATTATTACAATACTACCTCGGATATGGAAAAGAATAAAGCGATTGGTGGGATTGTTGTTTATATTGAGCAGACATACGTTACTGATCTTTTAAAATTATTAAAATACCCTTTGGCGGATGATGAGGATCTTGAGGCCTTGGCTGATTGCTGCGGAACTCTATGTAATATTGTTGCTGGCGCATTTAAGACTGCAATTTCTGGCATGGGTTATATTGAGCTTGAGATGTCACATTTTACAAGCTATCGAAATCGTGCTGTTGTTGGAATTCCGTTTTCCTATAATGAGCGTGAAAAATATGAATTGTCATTTTTTATTAAAGATCAAAAAAGATTGATTATTGATATGTCAATGGGCCTTGTCCCGAAAGCATGAAAGGAACAATATGGGGGAGTTTCAATACGATGTCAATAAGGTTTGCGAAGAGCTCCATGTTCGCGCTGAAATTTTAGAAAAACTTTTAAAGAGCTTTACAGGCACTTTAGCACAAAAGATTGCTGAGCTCGATGAGCTTGTGCCACAAAGAAATATTGATAAAATTCGCGCAATTATGCATGAAGTCAAAGGAACAGCTGGGAATTTGCGTTTAAATGAAGTTTATTGCACGGCTGATACAATGCATTTGGCAGTTAAGGCAGAAGAGCCTCAAGAAAAGATTATAGAGCTGTTTGATGCTTTTAAAAAAGAATCAGAGTTGTTTTTTAATCATATGGAACAAAAATAAGAGGAGATTTTAAAATGTGGAAAATATTGATTGTTGATGATAATTATGAAAGTCGTGAACTTATAGCAGAAATTTTGCGTGATACTGCTGATTGCGATGTTGCGTCTAACGGAAAAGAAGCAATCGACAAATATAATGCATCTCTTCAAGAAAAGCATTACGATCTGATTCTTCTAGATATTGAGATGCCTGAAATCAATGGCCTTGAGCTTCTTCGAAAAATTCGACAAAGTGAAGAGGCAGCCGATATTCCTTTAGGTGAAGGGGTTTCTATCATTATGGTCACAGCTCATAAAAAACCATTTTTAGATGCTTTTTATCAAGGCTGTAACGATTATATTATTAAGCCAATTGATGCAACAAAGCTGATTGACAAGATCAAAAAGAAGCTTGACGGCTCCGTTTAGCTTAATTTCCTGATAAAGATTATCCTAACTTGCCCTTGCAATTATGAGCAGTTCTGCTTATAATGATAATTCATTAAATATATAATATTAGTATATATAACCAAGGAGCTATAATGCTTAAAGCAAAAAAAATACCTAAAAAGTCAGTAAAGACTGATCTGCCTTCTACGCAAAAGATGGCAAAGTTGAAACTAGATGGAAAAATATATGAATTTCCAATTATTGTTGGAAGTGAAAATGAAAAGGCTATTGATATTTCTAGTTTAAGGCTTAAAACCGGATATATTACGATGGACAATGGATATGCTAACACTGGATCCTGTAAAAGTGCAATTACTTTTATTGATGGCGAAAAGGGTATCTTGCGTTATCGAGGAATTCCCGTTGAACAGTTAGCAGAGAATTCATCATTTGTAGAAACAGCATATTTGCTGATTTATGGAGAACTTCCAAAAAAGAAACAACTAGAGGACTTTTCTAAGAAATTTACAGTTCATTCAATGATTCATGAAGATATGAGAAATTTCTTTAATGGATATCCAACTTCGGGTCATCCGATGGGAATTCTATCAGCTATGGTTTGCTCTTTGTCTGCTTATTATCCAGAATTAGAGGAAAATGAACCAAAGAAAAATATAGGGACGATCGCAGTCGAACTTATTTCAAAAGTTAGGACTATTGCAGCTTTTTCATACAAAAAGAAAATTGGTGAGCCTTTTGTTTATCCAAGATCAGATTTAAGGTTTATTCCAAATTTCTTAAACATGATGTTCTCGTCATCAAATAGAGATTATGTCATTGAAGATGATGTTGTTGAAGCGCTTCAGACATTGTTTATTTTGCATGCTGACCACGAACAGAATTGCGGAACATCAACGGTTCGCATGGTTGGAAGCTCGATGGCAAATCTTTTTGCTTCCGTTTCTTCGGGTATTTGTGCGCTTTGGGGGCCTCTTCACGGTGGCGCGAATCAAAAGGTAACCGAAATGCTTGAAAAGATTCAACGTAGTGGTGGAGATGTTAAGAAATTTATCACGAAAGTTAAGGATCGCGATAGCAAAACGCGATTAATGGGATTCGGGCACCGTGTGTATAAAAATTATGATCCACGCGCTCGTATTATCAAAAAACGTGCGGATGTTTTGTTGGAGCGTCTTGGTATCCATGACCCACTTTTAGAAATTGCAATGAAACTAGAAGAGATTGCGCTTAAGGATGACTTTTTTGTTGAAAGAAAGCTTTATCCAAATGTTGATTTTTATAGTGGTATTATTTATAGCGCAATTGGTATCCCTGTAGACATGGCGCCTGTTATGTTTTCCATGGCACGCATGCCAGGATGGATTGCACAATGGATGGAAATGCGCGATTCTGAAATTTTAAGGATTAATCGTCCGAGACAAATTTATATCGGCGAGACACAACGAGACTACATCCCAATAGAAAAACGTAAATAGAAAGGTTGATTCGTGATCACATTTTCAAAGACATCATCAGCATCTGAACATGTTATTTTTTTAACCGAAGATCAGATTAAAAAAGTTCAAACGCTTAAAATTCCAAGCGAGATTCAAAAGCATATAAATCTTCTTTTAATGTCGAAGAAATTTTCTGCATCGTTGCATGAGATTTTTCCGATGGCAACACAAAAGAATTTGTATTTGTTCGTTGGGCTTGGCAAGCAAAAAGAGCTAACTTTACCGATTTTAAGAATTGCGGTAAGGCAGCTAATGCTTTCAACATATCTTAAGAAAGCAAAAAATATCAACTGTATTGTTCATGACAATTCTGATGAAAGCATTCGTAGTTATGTCGAGGGGATAGAGCTTGGATCCTATCAGTGGAAAAAATACATTTCAGAGTCTTCAAAGTTAGAAAAGAAAAAAGTAAATATCAATGTTGTTCCAAAGAAAATATATCGAGAATTCGTTGTAGTCTGTGAAGGTGTGAATTTTGCTCGCGATTTGGTTAATGATAATGCTGATACTGTAACATCGATCTTTATTGAGCAGGTAATAAAATCACTTATTAAGGGCAAAAAGAATATTTCGTTAGAAATTCTAAATGAAAAAGACTTAAAGAAAAAAGGGCTACATTTACATTTAGCGGTAAACAAAGGAAGCAAATATCCACCAAAACTAATTATCGTTCGCTATAAGGGAGATCCAAAATCAAAGGATTATACCGCGCTTGTAGGCAAAGGCATTACTTTTGATACAGGTGGACTTAATTTAAAGCCAACAGGATACATGGAAACAATGCGTACCGACATGGGTGGCGCAGCTGCCGTCGTTGGAACACTTAAAAATGTAGTTTCGTTAAATCTGAAAAAGAATTTATTATTTGTTTGTGCTATGGCAGAGAATGCGATTGGTTCTGGTGCATATAAGCCAGGCGATGTTTTTAAGAGTTATCTTGGCAAAACTGTTGAGATTGGAAATACGGATGCCGAAGGCCGTCTTGTTTTAGCTGATGCACTGGGCTATGTTTCTAAGAACTATAAACCAAAATATATTATTGATCTAGCGACGTTGACAGGAGCTTGCGTTGTTGCTCTTGGCTATGATTATACTGGCCTTATCTCAAATGATGATCAGTTGGCGAATCAAATATTAAAGTCTGCTGAAAAAACCGATGATCGGGCTTGGCGACTTCCAAGTTATCCCGAGCTAAAAGATCATCTGAAATCTCAGTATGCGGATCTAAAGAGTACTGGATTACCAAAAGGTGCGGCTGGCACTTGTTCGGCGGCAGAATTCTTGCGGCAATTCGTTGGTGATGCTAAATGGGCGCATCTTGATATTGCTGGGACGTCTTTTGTTGAGGGTTCTGCTCGCA
>JAQUUP010000011.1:41624-57804 GCA_028693815.1 Candidatus Omnitrophota bacterium | reverse complement strand
ATAGATAATCCAAGTATCCGAGATCATATATTATTTACGATTGAAAATAATCAAGATCTTTTGAATAAAAAAACTAAAGTGAATAATATTGAAAAATAAAATCAATAAAACTTCATATTTATTAAAATAAGGAAGGGTCAAGATGATCAAAGTGCAAACAAAAAATCTTATTGTCTTTTTCACCATCATTGGGTTTGTGCTTAACGCAGGCTCGCCAGGCATCGCGCAAATCAATCCTTCGTGGGGCAATCATGAGCCAAACGGGACAGGCAATACCTTGCCGCCTTATCCCAACGGCGGAACATTTGTCCGCCAAGACCCTATGCCCAAAAACTTACAAGACATTACAATTTTCTCCTCAACAAATAAAAACATTTCTTTACACTTAGAACTTCAAGATGCCTTTGATTATGAAACGGTTTACGGGTCAGATGGAGAAAAATATCGCCGCTACAAAGCGGACAATCGTTATCAAGTTTTATCAGGGCCTGGTCAGCCTGAAATCTTGTCACGCCTGATATGGCTGCAAGTCCCGTTTGATGCTAAAAATATCAAAATTCAAGAGACCAAACCAAACTTTAAAGAAGAAAATAAAGAACGAATCAACCTTTATCCACGCCCCCACATAATCTTTGAAGAAGACAAAGAAAAGAATATTCCTATCGAGCAAGAACAGTTTTATATCGATGACGAGTTATATCAAAAAGATACCTGGAGCCCTGTTGAATACGCTTCAATCACTCAAGAAGGATACAAGCATGGGATGCACCAGATTCAAATAGCCATTCCTGCCATGCGTTATAATCCAAAACAAAAAAACCTTAAAGAACTAAAGGCCATGTCTTGTACGATTAGCTATGAAAGTGAATCAAGAAACAACAACCTTAACACCATAGACGCATCCTCTGATCCTTTTCATGAAATATTTATTGATACCATTGCTAATTATGCCTATCAAAAGACTGAACCAAGTCTAAATCCAACCCAGGGATTTGTTAAGGAAATACCGCTTGAAGGTTTAACGGATCCTGATTGGGCCAATAGTAACGATTTTTTCCCTGATTATCTTGTGATTGCCGCGAAGAAATTTCGCACGAGCCCGGCCTTGATGAATTGGGCAGGACATCGATCAACCTTTGGCGATCAACATAAAATTGCCATCGCGTACACGGATGAAATCTATCAAGCCTATAACCAACAAAACACAAAAGAGGAAAATATTAAAGACTTCATTCAGATGGTATATGATTCCTGGAGACCGGTATCTCCATGTCCAGTTGTAAATCTTCACTATCTTTTGTTAGTGGGCGACGCGGACTACAGTCATGATAATGAAGAATGGTTTTTACCGACCTGGAGGACACAAGATCCGTACATGCTATCAGGGAGCGCGGGAGACAATGACTATGTCTGGTTAGAAGAAGAGAGCGGCACAGTCGAAGATTATCTAAACGATGTTCTGCTCGGCAGGCTTCCGGCTCAAACAGAAGAAGAACTCGCTATTCTAACTAATAAAATTATTACTTTTGAAAACAATCCTCCACAAACAGAAAACCATTATGGCACACGAATTCTTTGGATGTCATCGGGGCCAACAGAAAATCTTGTACGCGATTTGATTGTTGGCACATCCAAAGAGGATAGTAAGTATGAGCTTGAAGAGTATAATTGTAATTATGAATTTGGGATACCGGAATTTTCCTATGATAATGACAAAATAAAGAATTTTCTCGATACTGATGGAGCCCTTTTTCTCTCATATATGGGTCATGGTTCCCCATCTTTAGCATACGAAGGCTGGACAGGATGGTATCCTGGCGTTATTCCAGAAGAATTAAACAATGCTGGCAAAATGCCATTGGTTGTTATGAGTCACTCTTGTTCAACAGCACGGTTTGATTACGCGCATCCAGAATACAACAATATGATCTTTCCCTCATATGGAGAAAACTGGATTAAAAAAGCAGGTAGCGGATCAATTTGTTTTTGGGGAGCAACACGGCAAGCTGGTGGCTCAACCTGGTCAAGAGATCAAAATTTTTATCAAGCGATCATTGATAATAACAGAAGAAATCTTGGCGTCATTCTTGATGAAATACGAGCCTACTACCCTATCACTTACTTTTATAATGTTGACTATCTTCACCATAAAATATTTATCCTTTTAGGCGATCCCGCGATTTCATTTGCTCCTCATTTCCAGCAGTCAACAAAACCTGACTTTGGAGTACTTTCAACAGTTTCATACTCAAATCCTTGCGAAATTGGCAGTATAATGAGCGTTTTTTCTAAAATCATAAACAATTCTCCTCGAGCCATGTCAAATATCCACTATCAATTGTTTTCCGTAAACGAAGGGAATGTAGAGCCATTATGCAATATTAAATCCGCTTCACTAGAGCCCTATATACCAAAATCCACTCCTGCTGATAGCTGGATATATAATGGTGAGTCTAGCATACATTTAATGTGCTGGGTTGATCCACTCAATTTATTTGATGAACGATCTGAATTTAATAATCATATTAATTCAATAAGGAAATATTATCCTATCTATGTTGATCAAAAGCATATCGGCGAAGAACATGGAACACAAAAAAATCCCTACGGTGATCTGCCCCTAGCACTGCAACATGCCGAAGAACATGATCTTATTGGAAAACATTATTATGGCGGGAGGACTTCTTATATCCCAATCTACCTTTATAGTGGGTCTTATGGTAATGGAAGAGAGCTTGATTGTGACAGACAAATCCTTCTGGAAGGCAAAGATGGACACGATCAAACAATCATATATGATCACTTAACATTAAGTGCGCCAAGTATTAGTATTAAAGATATTACATTTAATGGCAGCAAAATGGACAGCCCATTGTTGACTCGTTTACGTCCTGAGAATAAGGCTTCCGGTCAACGTACCACAAGTTCAAACAGCATTCTTCGATCTGTTTTTAAGAATTCCAATAATTACGCGATAGATACGGACAGATCACTTATTTTTGAAAACTGTCTTTTCTTTAATAATTATGGCGTTATACGTGATCTTGAAGATGATGGATATTCTAGGTCAATATGGCTTGAAAATACAACTGTTTCTGAAAATGAAAATAATTTAAAACTTTCCAACAGCTATCAAAGCGGCAAACAACTTTATTTCTTTTCTAACGACAGTATTTTCTGGAACAATGGACCTAGCGTTTTACCTGAAGAATTTTCAACAAATGATCTAAGGATTAAAATTGCGTACTCTGATTTTGATGATCTCCTTTTTCTTGAAAATATGTATCCTAATTTTGTGCCAGAAGGCAACATTTTAGCTGATCCGAAATTTATGAATCCAAATAGACGTAACTTTCATCTTAAGCCAAATTCACCATGCATTGATGCAGCAGGCTGGGGGATCGATCCAGATGGCAGTCCTAAAGATATGGGAGCCTATGGAGGTTACGACGCCACAATAAGACCAATAAGAATTATAAGCCCAATCCATGAAGATACAATATACGTCACAGCACCAGAGATTCCCTTTGAATATGCGCTTGATATTCAATGGAACGCGTATCAGCTTAGCCCTCAAGATCTTGTTCATATTGAAATTTATCATTTCGAATATGAACAAATGGCTCCAGATAAAGGTAACCCTGTTTTTCACTACCTTACGAAAAAAGTTGTAGACCTCGATACCCTGGCAGAAAACAACGGCGTTTACTCAACAATTATTGAGCAAGCAATTCCAACTCGGGCCTATTGGCTCACAATAACAAATCATCAAAATTCAAAGGAGTTTGAAAAGATTAATTTTATAATTTCATCAGAGCAAACATCGATTCAGAGTAATCGATAAATTGTTATTTATAAAAAACATAAAAACTTCATATTTATTAAAAAAGGAAGGGTCAAGATGATCAAAGTGCAAACAAAAAATCTTATTGTCTTTTTCACCATCATTGGGTTTGTGTTTAACGCAAGCTCACCAGGCATCGCGCAAATCAATCCTACGTGGGGCAATCATGAGCCAAACGGCACAGGCAATACCTTGCCGCCTTATCCCAACGGCGGAACATTTGTCCGCCAAGACCCTATGCCTGAAAACATGCAAGATATAACAATTCTTTCATCAGATCATAAAGGCATTAGCCTTGAGGTCGAGTTTCCTGATGTTTTTGATTATGAGCTTGCACAAAGTCCGTCCGGACAAGATTATCGAAGATACAAAGCCAGCGGTGAGTTTAAGGTTCTTGGTGACATCGGTAGTCCCGAAGTTCTTCATCGAATTATTTGGCTTCAAATCCCAAAAGACGCTAAGAATATTAAGATCAATAAGATAAATTTAGGTCTTACCGACTTTAAAAATGAAAATATTGATCTGTATCCCATTCCAGAAATTGTTTTTAAAGAACTTGACAATGGCATAATGGCAAGTCAAGAGGTATTCACCATTAATGAGGATGTTTATCTTGATGATAAACCTTTTCCGGATTATCAAGCCAAGATGATCGAAGAAGGCTTTAAGCACGATATGCATATTATTAAAATTTCCGTGCCGACACTGTTCTATTATCCTAAAGAAAAAACCACTCAAAGAATCAAACTTGCTCAGATCAAGATTAGTTATGAAAGCAGCAATAAGAACAATAAATTTATTATAAACACTGGAAGAGATCCTTTTCATAAAGTATTCAACGCGCTTATTCCTAATTATGCGTATGAAAAATCCAGCGAGCAAACACCCAGCCTAGGCAGTATTGTTGAGGTAAGAGGTGAGGATCTAACTAACCCAAGCTATGGGTATCATCCTGATTATCTTGTTGTTGCGGCTAAAATATTTGATGAAGACCCGCTAGCCCATGAGCAACTTATGAACTGGGCGAGTTATCGTGCTGGCGAGGAGGGACAACAGGGAGGCGATTACAAAATTGCCATCGCTTATGTAGACGAGATCCATCTCGCCTATTCCCAAGCCCTTGTCGAAGAAAGCATCAAAGAATTTACCAGAATGGTTTATAAAAATTGGCGTCCGTCTGTAGCAATGCCTACCTTAAAATATTTACTGTTAGTCGGTGACGCGGACATCGGAGGCAATGCAGCTCCTTGGTTTCTGCCAACCTGGCGGTCTAGCGAGGAATCTCTAGATGCGGGGGATAATGATTATGTGTGGTTGGTAGGGGACGATACGCTTAATGATGTTATGCTTGGACGTTTACCTGCGAAAGATGCCGAAGAACTAGGTATAATGGTTTCTAAAATCATTAATTTTGAAAACAATCCACCCCAAGGAGAAAATCATTATGGAACACGTTCTATTCTTTTAGCAGGAAATTATGCGAACCAGAAATTAATAGAACCAAAAGAAACAAGTACGATAATCCGAGACCTTCTTTTGCACAATAAGCAAGAAATCGATGAATTTGATGACGAATATTTTCCAAAACTCGGTAATGTTTCTGACTTCTTTCGTTATGACAGTACAAAAATCACAGATATTTTAAATGAGGATGGGGCTCTTTTTGTGGGATACCAGGCACATGGAAGCCCTGTCTCTTGGTTTCCACCTGTTAATCCTTTTGAATTAACGAATATTGATAAATTACCAGCTCTCGTTCTAAGCCACGCCTGCAACACAGCTAAAATCGACCATTCGAATGACTGCCTTGGAGAAAGATGGCTTAAACACGAAGACGGAGGAGCTGTTTGTTTTTTTGGGGCAACACGCGGACCCTCTATAGGATGGTTAGACCAAGCATTCTATTCTATTTTTAAAAATCATCTTTATACCTCCGGTCAAGCTATTGATAAAACAAGAGAAACCTTTTTGGGTCATAACGGATGCGAACGTAACCATAAAATACATATTCTTCTTGGTGATCCTGCCCTTGACTTTAGTGGTCATATTGGTCAATCAACAAAACCGGATTTTACATCAAAGTCTACAACTCTTGCACCAGAGCTTCCAACCAACCTTGGTGAAGTCACGAATATTTCGTGCGAAGTTCATAATAATAGTGAACAACAGGATGTCGAGAATGTGACGATAAAATTATTGTCAATCAATGGTTTTGAAAACGGTGATGTTGAAAAAGAGGAACTTGAATCTTGGGACATTCCGCTTTTTCTCCATCAAACGTCTTTTATAGGCAACTATGAATGGACTTACGCAGGTGAAAGCGCACGTCATTTTATGACCTGGCCTGACCCTGATGACACAATCGATGAATTATCCGAGATCAACAATTGTTTTAATAGTCAAATTAAATATTTTCCTATTTATGTCGATAAAAGCAACGCCAGCGGCATTGAGCATGGAACGCAACAATATCCCTACTCGCATCTTTTAGATGCGGTCGAACATGCCCAACTCAAAGACAAAATAGGAGATAGCTACAAACCCGATCCACAAAAATCAATCGAAATTTATCTTAATGATGGATCCTATGGCGATGGCAATACAATTTTTTGTAAAAGTTTAGCGTTAAGAAGTCTTAACGGCCCAGACAAAACCACTGTTTATGACAAAATTTATTCCAATGGCGCTTCTGTTAGTCTAGAAGGGATTACTTTTGATGGTAGATACGCAACCGGATCTGCCGTTTATATCAATCCGACCTTTATGAATACTAATGATGAAAAGAATCTATTTGTCCGCAATATATTTAAAAACTGGGATGATAACGCCTTTATGATTGATTGCGACATTCTACACAGTGTTAACCCAAAATATATTTTAAACAATAATATTTTTACAAAAAATTATCGCGCTATCCGAATCCAGGTACCTGAAGAACAAACTTATCGAAAATCATCCGCAGCGGTCCATTTAATTAATAATACTATTTTTAATAATGAAAATAACCTCCATATCGTTACATCTTACGATAATGAACTGCATTTAAATTTAATAATATTCAACAATATTTTTTATGATACAGGGGTAACGTCCGGATCCGGAAATTTCCCTAACAATATGTCTCTTCACGCTTACTATAACGATGTCAACGATTCAGTATTATGGGAAATATTTCAATTAGGAACCATTTTAGGCAATATCAGCGAAAATCCTGAATTTATGGATCCGGAAAAAGAAGATTTTCATCTCAAACCAATATCCCTTTGCATCAATGCGGGACATACTCACAACCAATATTATGACCCGGATGGAAGCAGAAATGACATGGGTGCTTATGGCGGACCTAAATCAATTATCCGTCCAATCCGTATTATCAATCCTGTTCATGAGGAAACAATCATTGCGGACATAGAAAATCCGATTCCAATTAATATTCAATGGAATGCCTACAAGCTTACTTCGAACAATTATGTCGAAATAGAAATGTACCATATAGAATACGAACAAGCAGCCCCTGACAAAGGAAATAATACACCTTGCCATTATATTGGCAAAAAAGTTTACGATCTTGAAAATATACTTGTTTTTGATACCGGAAGTTGGTCTTTTAATTTAAATCAGCAAGCAGAGAGTCAGTTTTACTATTTAACAATTCGAGATCCATTTGTTAATATTGGAGATTTTGAGAAAATTAATTTTATAATTTCATCAGAGCAAACATCGATTCAGAGTAATTGATAAATTGAATATGGGTAAGAAGACCTAATTGTGCCAAATTTTTATAAAAATTTGGCACAATTTATATTGTAATATATAAATCTTCTGGAAATTTTTTATTCTAAGTATTTTATATCGAGAATATCCTTGTTTTACTCTCAAAATATGCTATATTCTCCGAAAAAGAGTAACAATGATGCATAATTACAAAAAAATAAAGTGGATGTTTTTTGCTTTGGTGGCCTTTGGACTGGCCGTAAGTGCTTGTATTTTTTCAAAATTTGTTTCGGCTATGCCGCAAAAAGAGATGACTAGTCTCGATGCCATGCCAGCGCGAGTTCTTGTTTCTGGCGGTCAAGAAGTCTTTGTGAGACCAGCCCTGAAATCTTTTCCTGAAAGCAACGAACAAAAATTTAAAGACACCTTTGATAACGCTATCATCTCTTCACAAACAGATCAATATCGCAAGGATCAACTTTTCATCAGATTCAAGGAAGGCACAGGTCTTTGTGTTGTTGCCACTGATTTGATAAAAGACAAAAAGAAATTTGAGCAAGTGACTGGAACAAAAAATCTGGATATCTTAAATGAAACATATGCTGTGCAAGAGCTAAAACCATTGATTAACTCCGACTCTTTGGCATCGCGTCAGCACTTTGTCGGATCTATTTCGTCACACTTAGCAAAATCGATCGAACAAAAACAGAAGCAACAAATCGCTGATAGTATCAAGGAGATGAATACTCGATATCCCAAACGATCGCGTCATGCCGTTCCTGATCTCCAGGCGCACCTTGCTGCAAAGCTTACCAATACTTTTATCATGGTCTTTAATAGCGAAAAAGTCACGATCGGTGAAGTTAAAGCCGCGTACGAAAATGATCCCAATGTCGAATCTGTTGAATTCATTAGCAAAGCCTATATATATTACGAGCCTACAGACCCCTATTATTCTTCAACCGGTACTTGGGGGAATGTGTATCGAGACATGTACGGTCTGACCCCAGATTTTATGCACGCTGGTGACCCTATTGCCACGCAAGGAGCTTGGGCAAAATCTAAAGGAGACGGAGTTATTATTGCTGTCATTGATACTGGTGTTGATTATGCTCATCCGGATATTAAGGCAAATATGTGGCAGAATAAAAGTGGGCATTATGGTTATGATTTTGTCAGCGATGACACAGATCCCATGGATGACCAAGGACACGGCACGCACTGTGCAGGAACCATTGCCGCTGCAGAAAATGGCCTCGGCGTTATTGGAGTCGCGCCTCTCTCGAAAATCATGGCATTAAAAGGCTTAGACTCCCAGGGAAACGGGTATGATGATGACCTTGCCTCAGCGGTCTTCTATGCCGTTGAGAATGGAGCCGATATTACAAGCAGCTCATAAGGCGGCATAGGATATTCCTTTGTTCTGGAAAATGTCTTTGGTTTTGCCCATGCTAGCGGATGTGTCAATGTTGTGGCTGCAGGAAACTCTGATACGGATGTTATTTACTCTACTCCAGCCAATATACGAAGTGTCATTGATGTGGCTGCTAGCGATTTTAATCATGAAAAAGCATCGTTCTCTAATCACGGATTCAAAATTGATGTTTCAGCCCCGGGTGTGGATGTGCTATCTCTCAGAGCTACGGGAACAAACATGTACGGCGATGAAACGCATATTGTTGACAACAACTACTATCGAGCTAGTGGAACATCCATGGCATGTCCGCACGTGGCGGGCGTCGTGGCGCTGATGAAAGCCCAGCATCCTGATTGGACTAATGAGGAGTTGCGGTCAGCCTTACGTGTTTCAGCAACGGATCTCGGTAATCCAGGATTTGATATTTACTTTGGTTATGGGCTCGTCAACGCTAACGCAGCTTTAGAAGTCCAAGCTCCAATAGCCGCTAGAATATTCTCGCCACAACAACACCAGCAACATTTTGAGAATGAAACAATTGAAATTCGAGGGGTAGCTTATGGACAGTCATTTAATTCATACAAGGTTGAGTATGCGCAATCAATGGACGGGCCTTGGCTGTTAGCGGATAACGCAAAAGCCACTGAACAAAAAAATCTAGAGATTGGACCAAACGGCGAAATCGCATACCCAATTCTAGCCACGCTTAATGTTTTAGAAATCAATACTCTGCTCTATTTTAAATTAACTGCTTTTGATCAAAACAATCGCGCATACATAGATCTTGTTCAAATTTTTAACAACTGGAATAATGGAAAAATTTTTGCCAGCAATGAAACAGACCAAGATGCCTTTGGTTTTTATGGATTATTGATTTCAAATGATACCGCTATCATTGCAACTCCTACAGCCAATAATTTTAAAGGAGCTGCCTATCTTTTCTCGAGAAATTCAGATGGTAGTTGGCCTCACCAAGAAACAAAAAAACTATCTATCGGCAACAACGTATCAACTTCTTTTTTTGGTTGGGGCGTCTCAATTTTTGATGACACAGCTGTTGTCGGTGCAGACTCCTTTGCGTGTGTTTACGATCGAAATCCTGATGGATCGTGGCCTTCCCAGTATACACAGCTGATTCAAGGATTTCCGCAGCCAGGACACAGTAGACTTTTCGGAAATACGTTTTTTTTAACAGAAAACACACTCTTTGTTTCAGACGCCAACGCTACTGTAAACAATGTGAAATCTGGCGCTGTTTATATTTTTAATAAAAATGCTAACGGTGCTTGGCCTGAAAATGCAAGCCAGATTATTGCGCCAAGCGATGGAGTTATTAACAGTGCTTTTGGGACCAGCCTTTGCGCTCAAGATAACACTCTTGTTGTCTCAGCTCCTTGTTGGTCTGCTAATCGGTCGGGTGAGATTTATATCTTCACGCGTGATCCCAATACCGGCCTTTGGTCAGAAAACCAGATTATTTTTCCTAGCGATGCGGTGCCGAAAAATTATTTTGGTGAAGCCGTATCTATTTCTGGAGAGACATTGGTTGTTGGAAGCGATGGGATAAACTCCAGCAATATTGGCGCTGGGGCAGCCTATATATTTATTAAAAATACTGATGGCACGTGGCCTCAAGAGGAAACTCAGAAAATTTTGCCTTCAGATGGTATCCCCGGACAATTTTTTGGCCGATCTATTTCCATCGATGACGATGTTATTCTCGTTGGGTCTTATGGTGGATCAAATCAAGAGGGTGCATATCTTTTTAAAAAAAACGCAGAAGGATCTTGGCCGGCAACGGAAACAAAAAGAATTTTACCACCAGATGGATCCTCTCCCGATCTTTTCGGAGCCCAAGTTTTTGTAGCGGCAAATAAGATGCTTATTGGAAATCCTTTAGGACACGGTGCAACACCTATGGTGGGTAATGCTTTTATTATCTCAAAGCATTTAATTTCGGGGATCATTTCAGAAAACGGCATTCCCTTAAAAGACGTTGTGGTAAGGACAGGTGACCCCGACATAGAACCAGTAACGACGACAGTTGATGGCCACTATCAGTTTGTTGTCCCAGAAAGATGGTCAGGCTGGATCCGTCTTTCAAAGGATGGATATTGTTTTAATCCTGATAACGGAACGTCTACTTACACTCATGTAATAGATGATATCATTCAAGATTATACAGCGATGGCATCCTCTGCAGAGCAAACCTTGAATCTTCACAATGGTTGGAACATGATTTCTTTAAATGTTCAACCAGGAAATCCGGCCGTTGAGAGTGTTTTCGCAGCGTTGGTGGCTGAAGGAAAATTGGATATTGTTAAAGATGGGGCAGGCCACATTTTTTGGCCTGCGCATAACATTAATACGATCAACAACATGAGCGTTGCACAAGGATACAACGTTAGGATCAACCAAAATGCAACTTTATCCGTTCAAGGGAGCGCTATTGTCTTACCAATGACGATTTCACTTAATCCCGGGTGGCGCATGATGGGTTATCCAGTGACTTCTCCAAGACTGATCGTAGATGTTTTTTAAGGAAATGAATCAAATTTTGTTATTGTTCAAGATGGCACGGGTCACATATATTGGCCCCAAACCAATACAAATACAATTGAACAAATGCAGCCTGGCCGAGGCTATTACATTAAAGTCTTACAGCCATTTGATATCATATTTGACCAATAAACAAAGCCATATCCTGCACAGAAGAAATAATTAAAAAGTTCATGCGGTAAGAATTTAAGGGCTGCCCCCGCCAAAGAAGAGGCAGCCCTTTTCTTGAAAAACCCTTTTTTCCTATCACAATTAAATTAATTACTATTTATGTTAACGTGGGCATTCTAGGGCTTCTCTTGGCAAAACCTAAAATATCTTTGGAAACTCAATCAACTGATAGCAATCGATAAAGAATATTAATTAATATTAAATGATTTTAGTTTGAATCTCTTCTAAGTCCGAATTGAGCTAAATTTCTATAGAAATTTAGCTCAATTTATGTTTTAATATATAAAACCTTTTAAATCTTTTATTTTTATTTTATGCAAAAAATCCTTCAAAAAATTCTAGAATTCTCAAAAACAGCTCAACCCTGCGCCTTAGCAACAGTTGTTGAATCTACCGCTAAAGGCACTCCTCAAAAAGCTGGAGCCAAAATGATGGTATTTCAAAACGGAACTATTGAAGGCACGATAGGAGGAGGGGGCAACGAAAAAAAAGCGATCCAGGAAAGTCTCGCAGCTATCAAATCTGGAACCCCACGCTTAATTGAACTTAATTTTTCTAAAAAAGAAAAATATCTCTGCGGTGGTACGTTGAAAGTTTTTATCGAGCCAATCCTGCCTCAAAACAAGCTTATCCTCTGCGGAGCAGGACATGTTGGCCTGGCTCTATCTTTTTTAGGAAAATTTCTTCAATTTAATGTAACTATTATCGACACCCGAAAAAAATTTATCGACAAAAAGAAATTTGCGCATGTCGACCACATAATTAATCCATCCTCAGTCGGAACCTTAAAAAATCTCAACATCAATCAAAATACATATATTGTCATCGCCACGCACGACCATGAGACTGACTTTCAATTTCTTAACCATTTTATTAAAACAAATAATGCCTATTTAGGTGTGATTGCTAGTCGATCAAAGCGAAATCAATTTATTGCCCAACTGCAGGCAAAAAAAATATCTCAAAAAATAATTAACAAAATCCATATGCCCATTGGACTTGATATCGGTGCTCAAACTCCTAATGAAATCGCTTTATCGGTCATGGCTGAAATAATATCTATTACAAAAAAAGAATTTGTTGGTACAAAAAAATTCAATCTCAAGAAGAAGGGAATAATAAAATGACAAAACAAGATGCTATTGATTTAATTAAAGATGCTGGATTCGGCTTTTTGGCAACAACAGAAGGCGACCAACCGCGGCTACGCCCAGTCGGTCCATATGTCACCGAAGAAGGCAAGATCCTTATCGCGCTTCTTTCTCACATACGCTCTATCCCACAAATCAAAAAGAATCCAAAAGTTGAAATGTGTTTTGTCGATCGAAAAATGTCCTATTGCCGTATCGCTGGAAAAGCAATAGTTACCAACAGTGACGAAAGCAAGAAAACCATGTGGGACAACAGCCCCATGCTCAGGCAATATTTTAGTGGACCTGAAGATCCAAATTTTTCGCTTGCTGAAGTGGAAATAACTCAAGCCGAGGCTATGTCTGCTAGCGACCAATCTCCCCAAGAAATTAACTGGAAATAGAAATTTTATTCGTCTTTTAAAGAAAATCTTTATTCAAGAAAATTGAATTCAAAAAATATTTTATTTTCGTAATTCTATCGTTTTTCCTGTATTTTGAACCGAACAACTTTCCAGAGAAGAATTTAAAGAGCCCGCGGAAACAAATTTCAGCGGGCTCTTTAAATTTCACCTTCTAAAACCAATAAGTTCGTGTTTATTAAGGAATTCTCAACTATTTTCAATCTTATTTTTTTCGTACTAAAATCAGATATATTATAAATCATTACGCGGCAAATAGTTATGACGAATTAATAACGTTCGAGGAAACGGTTTCTTAAGACCTCTACAAATAACCTTTTCGGCATTCCTGTATGCTATATTTGTAGAAAGATTTGTTAAATTAATGCTATGCCACGGAGGAAAAAATGAAGAATTGCCTATTCCAAGCAAGAAAATTTAAAACAGTAAAAACTATTATTTCCCTAATCATGGTGCTCGTTTTCCCAAGCACAACTTCGCTCGGTTATGCAAATAATCACTTTTCGCGAAATATGAAAACCAAAAAAGTTTCTGGCAAACAACCCGGCCAACGAAACACTTCAGCCAAGACAAACTCTGATAAGACAATAAGCGTAACATACACTTTTGATGCTCCAGAACTAACACCTCAAAAAGATGATTATTACAGAATAACCATGCCCGCTACAGAAACAGAAAGCGAAGTCGGAAAGCCAGAGATACCGGTAAGTTATGTAAAAATATTATTACCGTTTGCAACAGATTTAGATTCCTACGTGGTTACCCCTAAAGAAAAAATAACACTGCCAGGCATGTATAAAATAAGCTATGGAAAAAAACCAATTCCCATGCTGCCAGAACAGGAATTAATTGATAAAGGATTTAATTTATCTCTTGCGCAACCCGATCAAGACATCTATTCATCGGCCAGCAAGTATCCAGCTCAAATCTCCACGCCAGTATTAAAACAAGTCGATCGAGGCTATACATTTACAACCATGAATTTGCATCCGGTAGAATATATCCCAGCGACAGGAGAGATTTCCTATTATAAAAGCATCACGGTAAAATTGACAACCAAGCCAAGCACTATTAAATACAGCTACCGTGCCAAAGAAAAAGATAAGGACTTAGTTTTAGACGCGTATCTATCAAATATTTCTCATGCGGCCAATGCGCGCAAAACTGACAAATCAACACAAGCTATCGACAAAGCAACAGCTTTACAAGCTCTAAGCGATATCCAAAAAGAAATAAAGCCAAACATCCTAGAAAGCTATCCTACAGATTTTCAATCAATATCTTCCTCTATGTCTAAAGGAGAAGTTTATCCAGACGGAAGGAGCTTGTCCGGAGCAGGTGCTGCAGTTCCCATGGGAGGAGGTCCTTTGCTTAATCCTCTGACAGAAACTTGTGAATATCTTATCATTACAAGCGATGCACTTAAAGATTCATTCCAGGTACTTGCAGACCATAAATCAACAAGACCTATAAATCCAATATCAGCCTGCGTTGTAACGGTTGAAGATATCTATGCAAATCAAGACTATAGCTGTACTGGCCCTTATAATTGGGGAGATACGTGCGGCTCAAACAACCAATTTAATGACAATCCAGCAAAAATAAGAAATTATATCCGATATGCTTATCAAGAGCTTGGGACAAAATATGTTTTATTGGGAGGGGATGCAGATAGGTCTACAATTACAAGCGGAGAAACAGAACCCCCGATTGTACCGGTCAGATACCTTGGAAACTTTGGGATACAGAACTATTACTATGACAATGTTAATGGAGTTTATGTATACTGGTATACTGAAACAATTGAAATTCCATCAGATCTCTACTATTCAAATCTTGATAATAGCTTTGATGATAACGAAGATGGAACATTTTTTGGGCTCTTTTCCTTCGATACGTTAAATGGTTCCACTTCCGCTACCTTAGATCCAAATCTGGATCTCGAGTCAGAAGTGTTTGTTGGCCGCGCATCTGTAGATAGTGTCACAGAAGCAAACAATTTTGTTCAAAAAACTATTCTTGCTGAAACAAACAATGATCGTATCGACCCTCTAATGGTTGGAGAATATTTAGGTCACTATGGATCAAATTATAGATATGCAACAGAAGACTTAGAGGAAATTAAGAATGGCGGAACATATCACGGATATGCGACTGTCGGTTTTACTTCTACGTATTCTGATAGCGAGGTCGGCACACTTTATGATGAGGCTACTGGCGGATATCCATCAAATACCCCACCTGCATATCTATGGTCCAAAAATGTCTTGACAGGGCAAATGAATGATGGAATTACTTTAATCAATCATTTCGGCCATGCTAATAACACATATGTTATGAAATTATCTTTAAATAATGTTTCATCTTTAAACAATCCAGAACCAATGTTTATTTATTCGCAGGGTTGTTATTCCGGCGCTTTTGATAACTGGGCTCCGGGTGACTCTAGCCACAATCAAGGTTATTTGATTGCCAATGATGCTATTGTCGAAAGATTTACTACTATTCCTTCACAAAAAGGAGCTTTTGCATCTGTTATGAATAGTAGGTATGGATGGTTTAGCTCCGTATCAACAAATGGGCCATCTCAGCATTTTGCTAGATGGTTCTGGGATGGAGCATTTAATAATGAAAGCGGCCTTGAAGAAAAAACTTTAGGAAGACTAAATTCATATAGTCATGAAAAGAATATTTTTAGAGCAGGCACTTTTATGGGAAGCTTTATATTTACAGAAACAAATTTATTAGGAGATCCAGAATATCAATTTAATTTTTCAGATGAGCCTATTAATACACCACCAACAGCTGACGCTGGAAGTAATCAGACTGTAGATGAAGGAACACTTGTTCAATTAAATGGTTCAGGATCATCAGATCCACAAGATGATGATTTAACATATTTATGGACTGCGCCTGCAGGAAT
>JAQUUP010000011.1:8140-41524 GCA_028693815.1 Candidatus Omnitrophota bacterium | reverse complement strand
TGAAGGAATCACGTTATCGAATCCGCAGGCTGTTAATCCAACATTTACAGCCCCTGAAGTTGATAGCGCTACAGATTATGTTATTAGCTTAGTGGTTAATGATGGCGAGTATAATTCTCAACCTGATACGGTAATCATTACAGTAAACAATGTTGCAAATCCAAACGACCAAGTCGTTCAGCTCAAAGCCGGATGGAACTACTTTGCACCAACAGTTCAGGCTTCAAGCATGAAAGTTGAAGATTTGCTTTCAGATCTTGGGGAAAATCTTGTTTTTGCACATGATTCAAAGGGTAAAGCCTATTGGCCATCACAAGGCATTAATAACATTAGCCAGTCTTTAAATCCATCATATGGCCTTAAAATAAAAGTTAATTCTCCTCAAACCTTGATTGTTCCAGGAGATCCAATCCCAGGAAACGGAAATATTAGTCTAAACTCTGGAACTCATTATATTGGATTCCTAGCTAATAAACCAGCAATGGAAACAGTTCAAGGATTAATTGATACTGACGCCTTAACTATTGTGTATGATTCCAGCAATGGTTCGTATATAGGAAAAGAAAATGGTCAATGGACTAACACCATCGGAACATTCCAAAAAGGTAAAGCCTATATGATTACTTTGTCCAAAGGAGGAAGCTTAAACATAAAATAGCAAAAAATAAAGTACCTTTTAGAAACCAAAGAAGCCCTTTTATTGATTATAAAAGGGCTTCTTTCTAGATAAAACTCAAAAGGGAGGAGGCGCTAGCAGATGTTTAGAAATAGTAAATAATTACATTAATAATTAAGAATTGTCTAAATATTAATCAAAACAATACAAAAGATTGCCACATCAATCCTGCATATAATATCTGTTTAAATCTGCCTAACATCTGTTAACTTTAAAGAATAGATTATAATCCCGGTAAGTTTGGAATAGGTTTTCAACAGGTAATTCTGAACATGCATTAAATGCATGCAGAATAACGCTTTATGACACATATTCATATATGATATAGTTAACATAACATATATTATAGGAAGTAGATGATGCAAAAAGAAATGAAACAAAAAACATGTTTTTACTGGGCATAATAATGTTTACTCGGCTCTGCGATCACCTGAGCGGCGATCGTTTGCACGGCGCTCTTTCAAAACACCAATCTCACGCATTGAAATAAATTCTTTAGAGCGAACTCCAACTTGCATGTCACCAATGCCTATTTTTATAATCTTTCCGTTAACCAAAGCATTAGCCACATTTTTTCTAGCACTTCGTAAAATTCGGCCAAAACTAGGCCTAGAAACCTTCATGACAATCGCGCCTTGTGATTGATCAAACCCTTGATAATCAGCTAATTTTAATGCCTCAAATTGATCTATCGTAAGACTTATTTCATCAGGTCTGCCAGGTTTTCCTCTTGGGCTAAACAGAGTAACCGTAGGCATTCTTTGGATATATCGAACTTTTTTTGGGCGACCTCGTTTTATCATTTTAAAATCCTTTTTTAGAAATTATAGCATCCCTCAAGAACCGTCAAATTGGACAACTTAAACACACCTTTATTATGAGCATATGCTCAGAATAACATCACCTTTATTATGAGCACATGCTCATTATAATATGCAAGTTAGTCTGTGTAAATGATAAAGTCATTAATTTATCCTCTACCCCAAACTATGCCTTGCCCATTAAGCGCAAAAAGACATAGTCGCGTTATCCGAGATATTTGATAAATTTTTAAGTTTTCAGGAAATTAGATAAAATATTTCGCGATTGCTCGAAGAACATCGATCTGAGTCAGGATGCCTATCAGCACCCCTTCTTCATCAACGATTGGAATACAGCCAAATTTCTTCTTAACCATTAAATCCAAAGCCTGGCCAAGTGTTTGATCGGCTGAAAGCGTTAAAACATTCTCAGTCATAACGTTACTTAAAATAAATTTTTCGAGATCTTCTTTTAGGTAAAAGAGTCCCTCTTCCTCAACTTCTTTTCTTGGAGAAACAATGCGGTACAAATCTCTTAAAGTGATGATTCCCTTTAATTTCCCCTGAGTATCAACAACTGGAAGATGGCGAATTTTGCTAGGCTTTAGAACATCCCAGACATGACTAAACGGCTCATCAATGCCGATTGTAATCACATTTGTTACCATAATATTTTTAATTAAGATTCTTTCAAGATGCATAATCTATGATTTGGCTCCTCCTACTAAATAAACCGGATTTTGATATTTTTGATAATATTGACAACTAAAATAAAGAAATTCGCCGCTGCCTTAAATAATTTAAATATTAAAATATTATACCATCGAACAAAAAGAATATCTATCTTCTATTTCTTGTTTCACCCTTGAATTTACCTCTATTCAAAGGTAGAATGGTAAGCAAAATTAGGAAACAAAAAATGAAACTCAAAAGAAACCTACGCATATTAATTACATTTTTTACGATCGGAATTTTCTTTTATCCGATAAAAGCAATTGCGCAAGAATCTGTTATTCAAGAAATCCATCTTGCCCTTCCTTCTATTGTCGAAATTACCGCGCAAAACACTATGATGTTTAAGGGTCCTGAATCAATGGCAATAGACAAAGAAACAGGACAGCTTGTTCACCTTAAGGGAATTAAAGCCGCTGAATATACAAGAAGTGGATCTGGTGTTATTATTGATCCAATCGGCGTCATCGCAACCAATGCCCACATTGTCTCTGGCGCCAGCAAAATCGCTGTGCGTCTTTTTGATGGAAAAATTATATCAGCCTCCCCTCTTTTAGTCATCGATCAAGAAGACATTGCTTTTATCAAAATTAATCCTCCTTATCCTATGACTCGCATTGATTTTGCCAACTCAGGTACTGCCAGTATCGGAGATGAAGTCATCACGGTTGGCAGCTCTCCTTTTCTTAAAAAAACAATGTCTGCCGGCCGCATTATCGGATTTGCTAAAAAAGGCAACCCTCAAAAATCAAATGAACCAGATTTTCTTCATGTAAATTTTAATATTTATCATGGTGATAGCGGGGGTCCTCTCTTTAATCTTAAAGGCCAACTGCTAGGACTTATGGTGGCAGGACAAATGCAATCTGATCGATCAAGCTTTTCAATTCCATCAAATAGAATTCTACAGTTTTATCTAAAATATTTACAATCAAAAAAAGAGGCTAACTAAAAATGATTACTCAAAGAAAAAAAAGAATTATTCTGTATTTCTTAGCGTTTGCCATCGTCGCATGCATAGGTCTTTATTTTAGACTCTACCCAGTCATGTTTAAAACCTCATCAGAAACAGACGCAAAAGCTGCGATGTTTATCACAAGTCAAATGCAACTTTCTAATCTTAAGAAAATTAACGAATTGTATCCCGGTCTGCCAGAAGAGAAAAAACAAATGATGGCACAAGAAAAATTTGCTCAAGCAATTGCGGGCAATCCAGAAGAAGCCAGAAAAGCAATTTATCAATTTTCTCAAGAGCTTTATAAAAGAAATTTAGAGAAGAATTCAGGGGAAAAAGCTCCTGAAATGTACCTTACGGCTTCAGATCCATATTATTTCTACGGTCTTACCAAAGAACTTGTCAAAGGCAACAAGATTATGGCCAAAAGAAATGGAGCAAAATATTTCAATGAAAAAATGCTTAGCCCTATCGGATACTGGGAAGCAATCAGCTTGCATCCTTTTGTCGGATACGGTATTTATAAAATAGTATCAAAAATTGTACCCGACGCCTCGCTAATGTTTGCCTTAAGCTTTACACCTCTTTTTCTAATGCTTCTGTCTTGTATCGTTTTCTTTCTTATCTGCTATAAGCTAAGATTACAAGTCTGGGCTTCCTTTATAAGCGCAACCCTCTTATTTCTTGCTCCTATTTTCTTACGAAGAAGTTTTTTTGGCTGGTACGATAGCGATCCTTACAATATCCTATTTCCGCTTTTAATTACTTTTATTTTCTTACTGGGTCTTAAAAAAAAGCTCAACACCCGAAACTCAATTATTTTTGGGATTTTATGTGCTGTCGCTTTAAGTCTTTATGCCTTCTTCTGGCAAGGATGGGTATATCTATTTAGTATTTTATTTCTATCAGGATGCATCATTTTGCCCCTAAATCATTTTCTCCTTACAGAACCCTCTCGAACAAAAAATCTATTAATATACTTTGCTTCTATTTTCGGCGGAACATTTCTTGGAATTCTTCTCTCCTTTGGTCCAAAAGAATTCTTTTTTCTTTTTCAAGAAGGATTTAAAGTTTTAGGGGAATTCTTCTCAAGCAAGCTAAGTGTTTGGCCAGATGTTTATCTAAGCGTTGGAGAGCTACACCGCGCCTCGTTCAGCGAACTCCTATCCCTTTCAGGAGGTGCAATATTCTTCATATTCTCAATTCTAGGGATCCTACTTCTTGGATTTAGCTCCATTAAAAATAAAAATTTTGAAACATGGCACAAAACCGTCTTCTTTATACTTTTTTTCTTTTCTTCCCTCATCATGTCGATCAAAGCTGAACGCTTTGTCTTGCTTCTCTTAGTCCCTTTAAGCATTCTTTCAGCGGTTTCGCTTGATTTCGGATACAAAGTTATGCGAAAATTCCTCGCAAAAAAGTGCACGAATCCAATCATATTGAATTCGATTTTTATAGCGCTTATTCTTATTGTAGGAGCCGTAATCGTTATGCCTTCCCTTAAAAAAGCAGATAACTGGGCCTCCCGCTTGCGTCCTATATTTAATGAAACATGGGATCGAGCTTTAACAAAGATAAAAAACGAAACTCCAGAAAATAGCATCATTAATACATGGTGGTCACCCGGACATTTTATTAAATCTGTCGCCGAAAGACGTGTTACTTTTGATGGAGCCACAATCAATGTTCCTCAAGCTTATTGGATGGGAAATATTCTTCTAAACTCAGATGAAACAAAAGCTCTCGGGCTTTTACGCATGCTTAATGCAAGCGGAAATCAAGCAACAGAATATCTCGAAACTATTGGCTTAAAAAAATCAGATTCCATTAAAATACTAAATAAAATAACAACCCTTCCACGAGATAAAGCAAAAGAATATTTAAAAAGAAATCTAAACTCAACTCAATCTGAAGAACTTCTTAATCTAACACATTCAACACCAGATCCCTCCTACCTATTTCTTTATAATGATTTAATCGAAAGCATTATTGGCGTTGCTTTTGTTGGTCGCTGGGATATTGAAAAAATTGAAGAAATTAATAAAAATCCAAACCGTGTTAAAGAAGTAAAAGGAAATGGATTGCGACAATATATCGATTTCATGTGGACTCTTCAAGGAGGCATCCCTCGAATAAGCCAACCGCTAATAGAAGCCCAAAAAGATGATGCTTATGTTTATTTTAGCCAAGGAATCCGCGTAAAACAAGACAATATGGATTGTGAAATCCTATCAAAAGAATTTGGCGTAGGAATCCCTAAAAGCATTATTTATAA
The DNA here is from genome assembly GCA_028693815.1 of Candidatus Omnitrophota bacterium. Classification (NCBI taxonomy): domain Bacteria; kingdom Pseudomonadati; phylum Candidatus Omnitrophota; species Candidatus Omnitrophota bacterium. Next base: position 36,086 of record JAQUUP010000011.1, on the reverse strand, counting down.
AAAGGGTGATCAGATTGTTGAAAAGAAATTTCCTAACGCAAATCTCTCCTATTGTGTCATTTTTGTCAAAAACGACTATGGAAAATTTGAATGCATTTTGATGGATGAATTCTTAGCCCATTCATTAGCCATAAAATTATACTACCTTGACGGGACAGGCCTTCGATATTTTGTTCCATTCCTAAAAGAACAAAGCCGCGAAAACAAAACCGAAATTTGTGTCTATAAAATTAATTGGGAAAGCTTTATGAAAGATTTAAACGGCAAAGAAAATTAGAAATATCTTTTAGGCAGGTTTCTTTTTTATGTAAACAATCAATTTCTCTTTAAGATCGTCAATGGAAAGAGGCGTTGAAACAAAATCTTCCATTCCAACCTCTCGACAATGACCTTTGTCTTCAAAGAATGTTGCTGTTGCAATAGCAATAATTGGAATTGTTTCATTAATTTCTTCCCGAATCTTTTTAACTGCGGCAACCCCGCTAAAGTTTGGCAGCTGCACATTAACAAAACAAATGTCATACATTTCTTTTTGAATTTGATTAATAAGCGCATCGCCATCAACAACAATGTCCATATGGCATTTAAGCTCATTAAAAAAACGTTTAAATTCTTCTTGATAAACTCGATGATTCTCTGCTAAAAGAACACGCATTCCATTTAAATCATTCTTACTATCTTCATTAAACACAGACTGAACAATTTCTCTTTTAGAATGATCATAAAATGGTGCCACAAAAATAAACTTGCTCCCTTTGCCTTCTTCAGATTCAATCCAAATCTTTCCACCCATCAGTTCAACATATGATTTGCAAATAGAAAGTCCTAACCCCGTGCCACCAAAATGACGGGTTATCGAACTATCCGCTTGTGTAAATTGTTCAAAAATTTTATCTTTTATATCAGTCGCAATACCGATACCCGTATCTTCCATTGAAAATCTTAAATAATACCGATGCGCGCCCTCTTCCTGGCAAATTTCCTCAACACTTACTTTTAGCTGAACAGAACCCTGTTTCGTAAATTTTAGCGCATTTGATAATAAATTCATCAAAACTTGCTTGAGCTTTAACTCGTCACCAAAGACCTCCTTAGGCACTTCTGCGTTAACTTCAAAACCAATCTCAATTGGCCGATCACTAATACTGCCTCCAAGTACACGAAATACATCGTGAGAAAGCAAGCGAATATCAATACGCGTATCGTCTAAAATAATTTGACCTGCAATAGACTTTTCATAATCTAGAATATTGTTAATCAGTGTTAAAAGATGCTGACTGCTTGACTCAATGATATCAACAAACTTCTTCTGTTTTTCATCCTGAACATTTTTTCGGAGAAGTTGAGAAAACCCGATAATAGAGTTTAAGGGTGTTCTTACCTCATGGCTCATATTCGACAAAAAATCGGTCTTTGCCTTTGTTGACGCCTCAGCTTGCTCTGTTAGCATAACTTGTTTTTTGTGCTCCTCCACAAGCTGTTTTTGACGCTCAAGAAGCTCTTTTTGCGCATCTTTTAATTCCACATGTGTTTTATTTAAATCTTCCAAAATAGCTCGGAGCGCTTGTTCATTGGCACGCAAATCTTGATTCGCAAGACGCAAATCACTTTCAACCTTCTTGATACTTGTAATATCACGAATTACACCTAAAGACCCAGCGATGCTTCCATCGTCTTCTTTTAAAATTGTAACTGAAATATCCACATCAACTAAGCTTCCATCTTTCTTTAACATTTTACTCTCGAAATGATGCTGAGGTCCTTTGTTTCTTAACCCTAAAGAACGAATACGCTTCCATTCTTCTGGCTCATACAAGCTACTAATTGGCTTTAAGTGTAGATCATCATAAGTTTTCTTAAGCATTTCCTCCGCATAATGATTCCACGAAACAATCCTTTCCTCTCTATCTGTCAATGTAATCGCAACAGCAGAATTCTCAAAAATAGTACGAAATCTTTTTTCAGACTCAACCAGTTGTTTTTCAGTTTTCTTTCGATCAGTAATATCTCTCAAAACACCAATCGATCCAATAACATTATCATCCGCATCTTTTAATATACTAATCGAAATATCAACATCAACAAAACTCCCATCTCCTCGAATCATCACTGTTTCAAGATGGTCACGATATCCAGACTTTCGAATGTTTAAAGAACGAATCCTTTTCCACTCTGCCTCAGGATAAAGAGAACTAATAAGTTTTAAATGTAGCTCCTTGCGATTCCGTCCTAAAATTTTTTCTGCATAACTATTCCAAGAAACAATTCTTTCCTCTTTATCTGTTACGGTAATCGCAACAGCAGAATTCTCAAAAACAGTACGAAATCGCTCCTCTGAATCTTTTAATTTCTTTTCAGCAGCCCGACGATCTGTAATATCTTCAAAACATTCAACGCCGCCAACAACCTGCCCTAGATGATCCTTAATAAAATCAGCTCTCTTTAAGATCGTTCGGATAGACCCATCTTTTGTTTCAATCAAGCACTCGACATTTTTTATTGGTTTTGAGATCGCGTCATCATATAATCCACAATGCTCGCGACAAGGATGCTGTGTAAAAAGTTTGCATTCTTTACCAAAAACATCTTCAGAAGCATAGCCAGTAATTTCTTGGGCTGCAGAATTCCAACTTGTAATACGTTTATTTAAATCAACAGTAAAAATACCTATAGGCAAAACAGATTGCAAAATCTGTTGTTGTTCATCTGAAAGTTCAAAAACTTTCTTTTTCTTTCTTGAAATGCGGTAACGAAAATAAGCAAAAACAAAAATGGCAAGAAAAATGATTGAAATAGAGTCCGAAACAAATTCATTAAAACGAGCGGAAATAAAAAACTTAGACGTCCAATAAAAAAGGCCCATGCAAAAAATCACGCATAGGCCTTCTAAAATTGTAACAAAAACTTTCTTAACTGTGCTATCTTTATGTATCCGCATTTAACGTTTAAGCAAACAATACTTTATTCGCCGAGCTTCTCTTTAAGTTTAAAAATAACCTTATCCGGCTCAATCGGTTTCAAAATATATTCTGTGCAGCCAATATTAAATGCATCCATAAAATGTTCTTTATGGGCTGTAACCATAAAAATAGGCACGCCCTTGCCTTCCGAAACACCTCTTTCTTCTTCCTTATTTCGAATCGACTTTAAAACATCAATACCATCAATTCCAGGCATAGCAACATCTAGCAGAATCGCTTGATAAGGGCTTTTTTCATCAACAGATTTCTTATAGGCAGATAATGCATCTTCGCCATTTTGACAAACATCACATGCCGCAAGACCATCTAATGTTGAGACAAGCAAATCACAATTATTTTTATTATCATCAACAACTAAAACTTTCCACATATATCCTCCTTAAGTTAAACTTTATTTATTTCTTTTTAAGCGATCCGATCCCAAGCTCAAGCTGAACAAATTTTGACTTATTTCTAAAAAAAGTCATCTCAAATTTTGATAATCTATTGTAATCAAAAAGCTGATCAACACGCGATGAAAAATTTTGAGGTTGCGAGAAATTTAATTCTTGATATCCAAGCTTTTGAAGATACCCCTTAAACCGTTCTAGAACATCATTTAAAAACTCTCCACAAGCCCGCATAACACCATCATACCCTTCAGAGAAAGGAACCCCAGAAGCTGTTGCAATAAACTCAGCAACCTCCTCTGGAATAAACAAGATTGCGATACCCTTGTTCTTTGGATCACCTGTTTCAATAACAATGGCAGAAACATAAACACAATCTGTCGGACGACAAACTTTCATCTTATTTTGCCACATAACAACAGGTTTTTGCAGAATCTTTGGTTTGTCAACAAGCTTCACATTAATCTTTTTTTCTGCTGTTCTTTCAATAGCTTTACGAGCAGACATGATCAAATCAATCTCAAGCTGTCCGGAGATACCTTCATCGTCTTTTTTCCCAAATAAAAACATAAATATTTCTCCTTAGTAAGAAATCAATAAATTAATATATTAATAGCTTAATTAAAGAGTGTTCGCTTGTCAACTCTCTTTAAAAGTAAATAAATCAGGCGATTTAATTTCGAGTGCAAAATTTACCGATAATACTTTCAGCAGCTTTGATTCCATCAACAGCAGATGAAACAATTCCTCCCGCATATCCAGAACCTTCCCCAGCAGGATAAATTCCTGCAATGTTAGACTGTAGACTTTCATTGCGCATAAATCTTACTGGAGCGGAACTTCGCGTTTCAACGCCAACAAGCAAAGCATCTTCTTGAGCAAACCCCTTGATTTTTCGGTCTAAAATCGGTAATGCCAATTTAATGCTTTCAATAACATAATCCGGCAAACACCCTGTCAAAGACGTCATCACAACTCCAGGTTTATACGTTGAGTCAACGCTCCCGATTTCTTCGGACGGCAAACCTTTTAAGAAATCACCAACAAGCTGTGCTGGCGCACAATAATCTTTTCCTCCAAGGATAAATGCTGCGCGCTCCCAAGTACGCTGAAACTCAATTCCTGCCAAAGGATGATCTGAGCCAAAATCCTCAGGAGTCACGTTAACCATAAGAGCACTATTAGAATTCTTTCCACTCTGCGCATAAGCACTCATCCCGTTAACAACAACCATTCCCTTCTCCGAAGAAGCCGCAACAACTGAACCTCCAGGACACATACAAAAAGTATAAACTGAACGCTTACCTTCAAGATGCGCAACAAGCTTATATCTTGCCGTCTGGAGCTTTGGATGATTATAATACTTCCCGTATTGAGATTTATTAATTAATTCAGCAGGATGCTCAATCCTTAAGCCAACAGAAAACGACTTGGCCTTCATTGCTAAATTCTTTTCATAAAGCATTTGATATGTATCTCGTGCAGAATGTCCGATAGCAACAACAAGATGATCAACCAAAACCTTCTCCTGTTTGTTAAGAATAATCGCAGCAACTTTCTTGTTATCGACCTCAACATCTGTGAAACATGTATTAAATTTTACCTCACCGCCAAGCTCCATAATCTTCTTACGCAAATTTTTTACAACAATGCATAGCTTATCAGTTCCAATATACGGATGAGCATCTATAGCAATCCGTTTTGGAGCACCTGCCTCAACCAGATGATCAAAGATATATTTTGTCCGCGAATCCTTGATATTCGTATACAATTTACCATCTGAAAAAGTACCTGCCCCACCCTCTCCAAACTGCACATTAGAATTCAAATCAAGTTTTCCTTTCGAAAAAAATGTGCTCACGTCTTTAACGCGTACATCTACATCTGCCCCACGCTCAACAACCAGAGGCTTCAAACCTGCCTGAGCAAGAACTAAAGCACAAAACAATCCGCTTGGCCCAGCACCCACAACAATCGGACGGGAAGAACCATCTAATGCAACTTTTTTAATTTTATAATCATACGGCTTGTGCCATCGCACTTTATGGCGAAGAGCTTTCTTTCTTAATGTAGACGACAACCGCTTTTGGCGAGATAAATAATTTTGAGGATTTTTGATCTCTACATCAACAGAATAAACAAAAGAAATATTTTCCTTCTTGCGCGAATCAACAGCACGTCTGACAAGAGAATAGCGAAGAATCTCCTTTTCGTTGATTCCTAAAATCTTCGAAATTTTATCTCCCAAAAGACTTTCTTTCTCATCAAGAGCCAGGAGAATCTCATCAATTCTAATAAGACTATTTTCTAAATTTTTATTCATTTCAATCCATAAAGTAAAATTGCAGCTGCTGAAGATACGTTTAAAGACTCAATGTCGCCTGTTATCTCTATGCGAATATTCTTATCTGCTAATTGTACGATTTCTTCACTAACTCCGTGGCTTTCGGATCCCAAAACCAAACAAAATCTTTTGCCCGACTTAACCTCTGACAAACTAATTCCATCGCTAGAATTGGCCACATAAATGGGCAAAACACCCTTGTTTTTTTTAAGCCAAACCCCAAGAGAATCTTCAATAATATTTAATTTAAAAATTGCATCCTTTGCCGCATTGATAACTTTAGGATTATAAATATCAACACAGGTCGCATCTAACACAACGTTAGAGACACCAAAAGCCAACGCACTGCGCATAATCGTTCCCATGTTACCGGGGTCTTTAATGCCATTTAAATAAACAACCGACTTAGCCTGATCCAAAGAAGACGGCTTAGGTTCATAAACCGCTGTAATGCCCGAAGGAGTATCTAGCTGTGAATAATATTTATTCAACTCTTCATCAATTAAATAATACTCTGGCACTTTCGATTTTTCTTGCAAATATTCAAATTTTTCCTGATGTCTATCGACAAAATCTTTTGTTACAAACAAATCTTGAAAATCATAGCCGCTTTTTAATGCATCATAAATAATCGTCAAGTTCTCAACAATAAATTGATTGTTTTGCCGACGATGCTTCTTTTGCGACAATTTTTTCAACCACTTGATTTTTGTATTCTTTAAACTCGTAATTTCTTTAAGATTCATCATATTTTTATCATCAATTATTGCACAAATGCTTCTCTTCTACAAGGAGAAGACTTTTGCTATTTTCTACGGAAACGTGCGGCAAATGTTGCGTCACAGTCATCCAAATCAAACTTAACGTGCATCATGCCGCCTGTGGGCTTTCCTGTAAGAGGATGAAAAAAATCTTCCAATGCAAACTCAGGAGACGTCTTTAAGAAATGACTGACAATGTCTTCATTTTCCTGAACACTTAGACTACATGTCGCATAAACCAAAACACCCCCAGGCTTTACTTTTTTAAAAGCAAATTCCAAAATTTCCTTCTGAACACAAGCCGATTGCTCGCAAACATTGCGTAAAGAAGTCCATCGTAAATCAGGATTTCGACGCCAAGTCCCTGTGCAAGAACACGGCGCATCAACAAGCACGCCATCAAAACTATGCTGACTCAAAACAATTTTATCTAAATCTGTAATACAAATATTCTTAAAATTAGCTCTCGTTGCTCGCTTTTTTATCTCTTCGCGATTACCTGTCGCAACAATTTTACCCTGCCCTTTCATTTGATCTGCCAACAAAAGGCTCTTTCCTCCTGCACCAGCACAAACATCCCACCAAGATTGATCTGCAGAAACTCCACAGGCAAGCCCCAAACATTGACTTGCTAAATCTTGAATTTCAAATAAACCATTTTGATATGATTCAATATCTTTAAGATTAAGTTTACTCGTCGACAACTTAAAAGCATTTGAAATTCCTTCATGCTGAGCCAAATCAATCCCTAGATTCTTCAATTCTTTGAATACTATTTCTTCTGCGTTATTCTGCACCCGTATCCAAATAGGCGGACGCTTTTGGAATGGCTCAATCATACTCCTTAAATCATCGTCTTTAATTTCTTTTCTAAACCACTCAGGAACCAAATCAAGAACATCGCATTTTCTAATCTTAAAAAAATGACTTAAACCCTTTATTTTATCCTCAATTAAATCTGGTGAACTTTTAAGCCACGTAGCATCAATTCCCGCGGCATCATACAATATTTCCATAAATTGAACAAACGGCTGATTATCCAACCATAAAACCGCTGATAAGCCTACACAAAACTTTTTTGACTTTAAAGGATTTTCAGGCTGATTATTTGGCAGCTTCCCTTTCACCCATCCATACCAGCGAAATAAACTAAACAACGATTCCGTAATCAAAAAACGATCTTTAGATCCACACTCTTTATGTTTTCTAAAATAATTCTTTATTTCTCGATCCAAAGGATATCTCTTACGCATCACCGCATAAAAAATTTCGGAAATAGCATTCGAATAACTCAATGCTCGAGCATAATTATGTTTTGAATGATTGTGTTCTTGAGATTTCATTGAAACTCATTTTACCACACCACAAAAGCAAATTCTAAAGTTATTAGAATTTAACATAAATGAGCACGCAATCTTATATAACAAAGTGCTCATAAGTTACCTTATGCGAATTTACTCCGCACGCAAAGAGTTTCGGAGTTTTATTAATACTTTATTGGCGGAGTACTTTTAAGCACGGAGGCTTAAATGAGCGCGCATCTTGTGAAATGCAATGCTCGCAAGTTGCTGCGCGAATTTACTTCGCACGCAAAGCGTGTCGAAGCTCCTTAAAAAGAAATAGACTTCGCTCAAAGGGTTCAGAGTTCATTAATACTTTATTGGCGGAGTACTTTTAAGCACGGAGGCTTAAAAGCATGCTCCTTCATTTCTTTCTAAAAAGAAATAGACTTCGCCCAAAGGGAACGAAGTCTATTTTTGATGTAAATGGCGGAGAAAGAAGGATTCGAACCCTCGGAGGCGTTAACCTCAACGGTTTTCAAGACCGCCGCATTCAACCACTCTGCCATTTCTCCCTAAATTCTTACACTAAGGTAAAATGTGCGTGCCATTTCTGCTAAATATTAAATAAATACTTTAGAAAATTGGCCTGCCATTTCTGCTAAATATTAAATAAATACTTTAGAAAATTGGCCTGCCATTTCTCCCTAAATTCTTACACTAAGGTAAAATGTGCGTGCAAATTTCTCTTAAGAAATCAGAATAACTAAAGGAAATTTTTGCCTGCCATTTCTCCAAAAATTTATTGAAATGCGCGTGCTGATTTCATTTATCTCATTCCAAGATAAATCAGCCTGCCATTTCTCCAAAATCTATAAATCTATTAGATGAGAAGCAAAAATATGCCTCAAATCGTGGAAACGAAAATTAACTATACCAGATTTCTCTTTAGCTGTAAAGAAAGAAGCTCTAATATCTTTATAAGGCTCTCCGCGAAACTCAAGATTCATTCCGCAATATTCTATCTCTTTCTATTTTAATTTCTTCCTCTATCATTCCGTCTTGTTCTGGGTCCTCACGATACCTTTGAATGATACACTTGTCTTTCAAGCACTCACCTTTGACATCCCTCTGCCAAAGCCTAGGCCCCGGATTAATTCTTAAAAAAACTTCAACTATAAAATTATTAGTATCAAGATCTGGTTCATAAGTCAATGTTGACTCTATTCCTAAGAAATTAATTTCTTCTGACTCGCCCTTCCAATCGGGAACCTTCTTAGGCAAAGCTTCATTCTCAATATAATATTCTGCAACATGCTTTGCTGACTCAAAAGCCTTTTGGTCTGTAATCTTAAGATACTGGGCCTGCACATGAAAAGAAAGAAATGATGTGGCATAATAAAGAAAAATACAAATAAAAAATAAATAAAAAAATTTAGGAGTTCCAATTCTTCTCTTTCTAACATATTTTACCCATAGATCTCCAATAGAAACTCCAAAAAGAATTAAAACCAAAAACGGGGAAATCATAAAAGCAAGACCAGGAACAAAAGAATTAAACACTATAGATAAGAAAACAGGACCTTTTGCTAAAAGCAGTATCATTAAAATGCCCCACAAAACGCTTATCGCAAGAGGTAAGATAATAAACTTGATAAGATTCTCTCTTTTGTCCATCACTTGCCTACCTTTAACTTTTCTCAAGTTCACGATTATGAAAAACATTCTCCACTAAACTTTAAACGCACCGACCTTTTCTCGCCTACGTCTTCCATTAACATAGTAATCTATCCAATATTCATTATTTTTTTAAAAGACTGCCAGGCTATTTAATCTTTTCTTATCAATTTATTGATAATAGTCAGAAAGGAATTAATAATCCTATAAAGAGCACTCAGAACCAATACGGCAAAAAATATTAAAAACATTCCTGGGTTACAAAACAAAGGTTTAAAACTTGGAACTATTATATCTGGTCTTTTGAATAGAAGAGCTGTAATTATGGGCAAAATAGCGAAAAAAACTATAATCGCAATGCCAAAAAGAATAGAGATTCGAAGAAATAATAACACTCTAGGGAAAGCATTTAGTTGTTTATTTTCTTTTTCAGTTAAAAGCTCACAATTCATAATACTCCTCCTTTTAAATTCTTCTCAATTCTTCTCCTAGTAACAACATGCTGCTTACCAACCTTCTCAGCTTTTATAAAACGACGCCAAATCCTTCGAACCACTTCTAAACAATTAACCTTTTGGTCTGCACGCTTAATCGCACAAACCAACGATCATCCGATCCTTACTTCCACGGAATGCTCTACTCGATCATCTATGAGACGTATTTCCATTTCCTTCTGAGCGACACCATCAACTGAAATAGACGTCACGCGATCTGAAGAGCCTGAACACGTAAAAATAATATGATAGAAGGTCTCTCTGTATCGGTAATGCAACTTCCAAGAGGGCCAATCGGCAGGAAGGCACGGATCAAATAAAAGTCTGTCCACTTTCAAGCGAATCCCCAACAAATGCTTAACGACAAGCTGATACATCCAAGCTGCAGATCCAGTGTACCAGGTCCATCCCCCTCGGCCAGCAAGACCAGGCGAAGCATAAACATCTGCGGCCATCACAAACGGCTCAACCTTATAAACAGCGCACTTATCCGCAGTATCAGAATGATGTACGGGGTTGATCATATCAAACAACTCCCAGGCTCTCTTTTTATCCTTTAACATCGCAAACGCAATTGCCGACCAAACCGCAGCATGAGTATACTGGCCTCCATTTTCCCTCACACCAGGGACATAGCCTTTGATATATCCTGGATTAAGAAAAGACACATCAAAAGGCGGAGTAAATAATTTCACAATCGCATGCTCCCTATCAACAAGCTGTCGATCCACCTGATCCATGGCCCCTTGAGCCCGTTCCCTCTTAGCCGCACCTGAAAGAACCGCCCAGGATTGTGGGATCGAATCGATCCGGCATTCACTATTCAAAGAAGAACCCAAAGGATCTCCGTTGTCAAAATAGGCCCGACGATACCACTCACCATCCCAACCATGCTTTTCAATATTTATGGCGAGCTTTCCTGCCTCCTCGGTGCAGAACTCCGAAAAAACCTTATCATTAACCTTTGCTGCCAAAGCCGCCATTGACTTAAGAATATCAAAAAGGAAAAAAGCAAGCCAAACGCTTTCGCCTTTTCCTTCAAGCCCAACAAGATTCATTCCATCATTCCAGTCCCCTCTTCCCATAAAAGGAAGTCCATGAACTCCAAATTTCAACGCCCTTTTAACGCTTAAAACACAATGCTCATAAAGCGTCCCCGATCGATCAGAAACTCTCGGCATGTCATAATAAGATTCTTCCTCAAGCTTTACCAAAGGCCCTTCCAGAAAACTAATCGTTTCATTGAGTACTCCCATATCTCCAAGCTCCTCAACATACAAGCAGGTCACAAGCGCAAGCCATAAATAATCATCCGAGCATTGGCTGCGAACCCCGCGACCAGAAGGCGGATGCCACCAATGCTGAACATCTCCCTCCACATACTGGTGCGCGGCAAAAGCCAAGAGTTTTTCCCGAATCATTTCTGGCTTTGAATGAACAAGCGCCATAACATCCTGAAGCTGGTCCCTGAAACCAAAAGCCCCGCCAGATTGATAATAGCCACTACGACCCAAAAGACGACAACTAATAACCTGATACTGAAGCCATCCATTCACAAGAAAATTTATCGAAGCATCAGGTGTTTCCACATACACAGCGCCCAAAGTACGTTTCCAATATTCCCAAACATTTTCAAGCTCCTGATGCGCCGCATCAATATTTCTAAAACGCCGAACGAGTTCCCGCGCGTCATCTGCCGTTTGACCGGAACCAAAAATAAAAAGAATCTCTTTCTCCTGACCATCTTCAAGATCCATCTTGACTTGCGTAGAAAGACAAGGGTCCATCCCTGCGCCTACTTTTCCTGAAAGCCTCTCTTTGTGCATTACTAGCGGCGATGCCATTGTCCCATTTCTTCCGATAACCTCGATCCGGTCTCCGCTAACAAACCGCGTCGGCTCACTGACATCTAAGAAAACAGTTCTACCTAAAAATTCTTTATTATAAGGATTCCTGGCAAAAAGAGCTCCGCTTTTAGGATCAATTTCAGTCACAATATGCGTATGATATTTATCTCGGGCAGTCCCCATTACGAGTTCGCAATACGCCATCGAGGAAAGCTTTCTGCGACGTCCAGAATCATTTCTAATCTTCAAAATCGAGAACTTAATTGCATTCTCAAGAGAAACAAACACTGTTAGCTCTGAAACAATCCCATTCTCAACATGCTCAAAAATGCTATAGCCGAATCCATGGCGAACAGTATAATTCGTTTTTCCCATCGCAGGAAGCGAGGTCGGAGACCAAAATCGCCCACTCTCCTCATCACGAATATAAAGCGCCTCACCCGTAGCATCTGAAACAGGATCGTTCTGCCAAGGCGTCAAACGGAATTCATGTGCATTCTCACTCCAAGTGTAAGCACTCCCACTTTCCGAAACAACAGTGCCAAAATTTTTATTCGCCAAAACATTAACCCACGGAGCAGGAGTCGCCCTCGATCGTGATGTCGTTACAACATATTCCCGCCCATCAGCAGTAAAACCACCTACCCCATTAAAATAAACCAAATCAGGCCGCCTTGCCGGCCCTTTCTCCTCTTGCCTAGAGTTTTCTTCCCGAACAGGCGTAAACGGTAAAACATTGACCGCAGGCTGTGTCATGGCTTTCAGTTGCTCGGCCAGAGTGCCTGCCCGATCAGAAATAATGATCCTGGCTACTGTTTGAATAAGGATCCGATCTTCTTCGGACATCTGATCCGCACGCCGTAAAAAAACGCCACCTTTTTGATTGACTATTTTTTCCGCATTCGCTGCGATCAAGCCATTAATCATTACCCCCAAATTATCACGATAGATAGAACTATCTTCATTCCATATCACCAAATCAACCTGAAGTCCTTTCATGCGCCAATAAGCATGAGCTTGTAACATTTGCCCGATCAGATCGATATTATCCTGATTTTCAATACGCACCAGAACAATCGGAAGATCACCTGAAATGCTATACCCCCAAAGATCTGGCTGACCCCTATTATTCCGACCCAAAATACTTGGGCTTGCTCTCCATGCAGGATTGGCATACAAAATAGCGCTAGCAAGACGACCATAAAGCTGAGCATCCTCTTCAGTCGCATTGATCTGTTGCAAAGCAACATGCCCATGAGTCCAAGATAAATTAAAAACACGATCAGCTAGATTCCGGTCTCTATATTTTTCCATAAGAGGCTGCGCGCCTTCTCGGTCTGCGCATACACCCGTCACGTAATCAATCACCACTGATTCGTCAGGAGCTAATTCAATCTGGTTACGTATCGAAACAATCGGATCAAGAACAGACCCCTCGCTATCTGCTAGACTACCTTGTTCTTCCATCACCACAGGATTAACAACCGTACGCCTTCGCCCAAGAAAGCGACTACGGTCCGTTTCATACGAAGCCCCTAAGGCCTTCCCTCCGTGAACCGCCATAAGATGTAGCATCCATGGAAACTTTTCCGATTCAGAACGAGGGCGACGATGACAAAGGATTGCTTGATGAGATTTAATAATCTCAGTCTCAACAAAAAGATTGCTAAACGCCCGATGAGCCTGGTCGTTTGCGGGGTTGTTGAGAACAACTTCCGCATAGCTCGTTACTTCAATGACACGCTTGTCGCGCGACCGATTGGTGATCGTTACCCGGCGCAATTCTATGTCATCTTCCGGAGAAACCGCGATCTCTGTATGCGTCATAATCTGATAATCCCGCCGTTTAAATTCAACCCGGGCTTGGGAAAACAAAGCTTCGTAATTCTTAGTCTTTTTTTGAGTCGGCTGATGCGCCGCAGACCAATACTCACCAGACTCAACATCCCGAATATAAATAAATGTTCCATCATTGTCCAAGGCGGAATCCTCACTCCACCTTGTCACCGCAAAATTCTTCCACCGGCTATAGCCTCCACCGGCGTTTGTAACCATCACGTGATACCGGCCATTGGACAAGGAATGAACTTCCGGAACAGGCGTTTGAGGAGTCTTAAATACTCTTAAGAGCGTTTCCCTGTCTTCAGTGTTACGCAACATCCCGGTCACTTCAAAATCATAAAGAAACGGCTCGACGGTAGGAACTCGTTCCTGAAGAAGAAGTTCCGTTGCCTTAAACATTGGCTCTGCAAGAAACCGTCTTTGCATAGGACGATCCAATAACGTATAGGCCAGAGACAACAAACTCATACCCTGATGATGCGCCATATAAGATTTAACGACCGCTCGAGTCTTATCCACAGCAAGACGAGCAGGCGTATAATCAACCGCTTCATAAAGGCCAAAGCTCCCAAGAAGTCCCTCTCTCGATAACCGCTCGAGATTCTCGCAAGCCTTCTCGGGCTCTATCATCAAAGCTAACATCGAAGCATACGGAGCTACGACAAAATCCTCAGAAAGGCCCCTTTTGAAACCCATATCCGGAATACCAAAAGAATGGTACTGATAGACCCTATTCGCATCAAGCTTGTTATAGCCAGATTCCGAAATCCCCCAAGGGATATTATTCTTAGCCGCATACCTAATCTGGCCGTTAACCGCAGCCTTATAAGTCCTATCCAGCAAACTTCCATCATAAGTCGGCATTACCAAAAGCGGCATAAGATATTCAAACATCGATCCTCCCCAAGAAACGAGAACAGGATCTCCTTCCGCCTTTGCGATCAAGCGGCCGAGCGTAAACCAGTGCTTCTGAGGCATTCGCCCTTGAGCAATCGCAACAAAACTGCAAAGGCGAGCTTCCGAAGCAAGAAGATCATAACAACCACAATCCAATTTATGATCACTAACGTTATATCCGATTGAAAGAAGATGGGATTTCTTATCATAAAGAAACTCATATTCGACCCCTGAGAGTTCGTTGCAACGAAGGATAATATACTCAATCGCTTTGATCCTTTCAGCAGACCGTGTGCCGGCCTCTTTGATCGTATCTTGAAGCTTTAAAAACCATTCACGAGCCTTTTGAGATTCCCCATCAGTGAGAGTTATTGCCCCGATGATCTCGTCGATAAGAGGCATCAATTCTTGCTCAAGCCTAGCGACTTCGCTTAAAGAAGGAATCTCATCCAAATGCCCTAAAGCCTCCCGAAGCTTGGAAAGCCGTCCTTGCTGGGCCTCTGAACCCCCATCCCATAATCCCGGCATTCCCGGAGGAAGTAAAATCCATGGCGCAATAAAAGACATATCTTCAAGAAAATCGTAACACTGCCGCTCAAAAGCGCGAACCCATTTATCAACATTCTTATGTTTTTTTAAACCTGGTTGAGAAAAAATCTTAGATACATCCATAGAAAGCTGACGTAAAAGAATATGGGTCTCTGAAAGATACGCACGAGAAGATTTAATCTTTTGTTGAAACTGTTCGATCCTCTGCGAAGTTTCTTTAAAGACATTAATAACGCCACTCTTATGGCCCTTCTCTATGTCTTCAACGCTTTTTTTTAGAATATTAAGAGTATCCATAAACCCATCAAACATTTTCTGAGAAACAATCTTGTGCTCAATCATTTCCATGAGCCCAGAACGTAAGACCATCAAATGGCCAACCAAATTCCCACTATCCACTGAAGAAACATAAAGAGGCATCAAGGGCTTAAGTGTCTCGGTGTCATACCAATTATAAAAATGCCCCTTAAACTTATCCATAAGATTTAAAGTTTCAAAAGTTTTTTCTGTCCTATTAAACATTCTCCCCATAGAAATATACCCAAAATCATAAGCCGACAAATTCGATAAAAATGACAATCCAATATTTGTAGGAGATGTCCTATGCGCCACCGAAACAACAGGCTCTTCCTGAAAATTATCCGGCGGAAGCCAATGGTCCTTTTCCGTTACAAAATTTTCAAAAAATTCCCAAGTCCTCCGAGCAAGGCTCCTTAAAAAAACAATCTTATCATCAGAAAGAAAAATTTTCTTTGAAGAAGAAGGGCGACTAATTCCGTAAACAAAAACGGGAGAAAAAAACCATAAACCAAACAAAATCAAAGCAAATCCATTAAAACTCGGAGATCCCACCAAAAAAACGACCAGTAAAAAGAATGCGACGATTAATTCAACAGCCATGCTTCTCAAACAGCCTGAAATATTATTCGGCAAGGAAGCCTGCGACTCAAGGAAAGTCGTCCATTCTGTCAAACGTTTACCCGACACAAACATTCTCCACAGCGTCCGCACAATCGCATCTAGACAGATAAACGCCTCATGCAGCAAAAAAACAAAAGAAAATAAAAAACGGATTATGTTCTTTTTGATCAACGAAAAAACTTTTCTTACGTGAGCCCAAAAAGTCATCTCGCCAGGTTTTCTAACAGCCTCTATGAAAATCATAGGAACAAGAGGAAATCCCAAAAGAGCAATCATCAAAACCGACCATACCCAAGAAGGCTCAATAAGCAACCATCCCGAAAGAAATAAAAAAACGGTTGTGCAAGGAACAAGACTGCGTCTTAAATTGTCCGCAATCTTCCATTGCGATAAAAAAGAAACTGGATTCCTTACTCTTGCACCGCCAGGTCCGCGCACAAAAGAAAACACCCAAGAAAGAATCTGCCAATCCCCACGAATCCAGCGATGTCTCCGACTTGAATCTTTTAAAAGCGCCGACGGAAATTTCTCATAAAATTGAACATCCGTCACAAGCGCTGACCGGGCGTAACACCCCTCTAAAAGATCGTGGCTTAATATCAGATTTTCCGGAAAACGGCCTTCCATAGACTTTTCAAAAGCGTCAACATCGTAAAGCCCTTTTCCGATAAAAGACCCTTCGAAGAAAAGATCCTGATAAACATCAGATACCGCCCTGGTATAAGGATCAATCCCGAAATCTCCTCCAAAAATTTTCACGAACAAAGACGAATTTTCTCCTGGATAACTCGGCTCAACCCTAGGCTGAAGGATCCCATACCCAGAAACGATTCGCTGTTTTCTTTCATCATAAACTGGACGATTCAAAGGATGCTCAATAACGCCTACAAGGTCTCGCGCTGCATTTCGAGGCATCCGAGTATCAGAATCAAGTGTAATAACATATTTCACACTTTGAAGCCTCGCAAAATCACCAAGGATCAGCTGAAACCTACCTTCTCCTCTCGCGCGAAGAAGCGCATTTAAATCTGCAAGTTTACCTCGCTTACGCTCATATCCCATCCATATTTTTTCTCGCTCATTCCATCGACGCGGCCTATGAAAAAGCCAAAAAACCTGATCTTTCTGCCGTCGATATTTATGATTAAGCTGCTCAATCCCATCTTTAACTTGCGTCAGCAATGCGGCATCCTCAGGCATAGTTTCCTGCGAAGCATCACAAAAATCTGTCAACAACGCAAAATCAACATTCGCGTCAATATTAGCAAGATAACGAACCTCCAGACCCTCCAAAAGTAATTCGATCGTTCTCTTGTTGTCTAGCATACAAGGAACAACAGTCAGTGTATGCGCATAGGCGGGAATCCCTTCGGAAAAATCCATCCGGGGAAGATTCTGCGGGGACACAAGTATCATCGAAAGCCAGTTCACCAGAGAAACCGCTGTCTGACTTATCGTGAAAAAAAGCGCCGCTCCCAAAAAAATAAACCATGACAAATTTAAAGCCCTGACAGATTGCATCCAAAACAAAACACCTGCAGTTGCAGCCAACGTCACGCAAAGAATAGAACCAAAATAAAAAACAGATGACCACAAAATTTTCTTTGCCTGCAAATATTGGCCAAAAGAAATCCGAAGGCCTAACTCATGACAAAAAGAATCCAACCCCTTATCGATTAAATAATATCCAATATGCGCTGTAATATGATCAGAACCGTTGGCCTCTTCAGCTATTTGAGCAATCTGAATTACACGCTCGGCAACTTCTTGCTCCTCAAGCTTGCTTCGCTTAGACAAATTCTCAATCACATGCCGGTAACGATCACGAGTTTCAAAAGACATTCTTAGATAATCTTTCGATGGGTCCTGAGCTAAAATCTTTTCAACAATACTTAATTCTTCAACGAAATCATGCCAATCGGCGACTTCTAAAAAACGTAAACTCCCAATCGTGTTTGCGATGGAAACCTGATCCTCAGCATGTTTTTGACTTGTCGCGCGGATGATTCTATCAAGAGTTTCTCCCTGCTCAGCAACCTTCTTTTCCAGCCAAGCAAAAGGAAGATCGAGGACCTGCTTTTGACCATACAGCCGCCGCGTAAATTCTGCGACAAATACATTGGATAAAGGAACAACATTCTTAGACATCGCCGCAATTTCAATGATCACTCCATCGGGATCTTCAGACGAAACCTTCAAAATCCGCGCAGTCCAATAATCTGCTTGATCTCGTTGTATTTGTGATGCAATCAAACGAGAGGATATGCGTCTCAAATTCTCAATGAGCGCCAACCTTAGCATGATAGGAATGGCCCACAGTTCGCCTAGCTTTAAAGGAGAAACTGTCT
Source organism: Candidatus Omnitrophota bacterium (assembly GCA_028693815.1). Lineage (NCBI taxonomy): Bacteria > Pseudomonadati > Candidatus Omnitrophota > Candidatus Omnitrophota bacterium. The sequence continues at coordinate 17,756 of JAQUUP010000011.1, read as the reverse complement.
GATACGCATTAACAAATTCTAAGAGCCCCTGATTGTCCAAGCGTCCATCGCCGTGAGAAACCAGCTCCAAAGCCAAATCATAAACGCGCGGATAACCAGCCACCGGCCCCCGAAGAAGATGAGGTAGTTTTCGAATATAGTTTTCCGGAAGGTGTTTCTGGGTAAGCTTTATCTGTTCTTTGATAAGATAATAATTGTCAAGAAGCCATTCTCCTGCCGGCGAAATCCTTCGCTTGGATTGACCCGCCTCATTGAGCAATTCATGGGTCTCTGCAAGAACCTTTTCATTTTCTTTCAACCGAAACAAAAGCTTATTCTGACCCGGCTTGTAGCTGACCTGCTGCTTTTTCGCCAACTTCTTCGCGTATTTTACAAACTGATCAACACTAAAGAGTTCGGCACGAAAAGGCTGCTCTTCAACAATCCTATTCCGCCTCAGAAAAAGACTAAAACGCATCTTAAGAGACAAACAATAATCCTGAAAAGATCTCAAAGACAATACGCGCTCCAATTCTTTTTTAATAAGCAAAACATTCGGAAGATTAAACTTTTAGAAAAATCTGAAAATCACAACTAAGGCACAAACAGCTGATTAAAGGCTGAGGTATATATCGAGCTTGAAACCTGGGAAGTCTTCTTAAAAAACTCCACAAAAGAAAATGTCGGAAAAATAAGATTGAGCATTAACGCAATAATAACCACACTAATCGTATACACCAATACAATTGAAAAGAAATAATCTGGCTTAAATGCCACCTGGTCTTGCGAACGCAAATCGCGAGCTGTGAAGATCATATGCATTGCAAAAGTAAAACTAATCAAAAATAAATAATAATGAGACAAATCAAGCTCTTTAAAGAAAAATGAAGTAAAATAAAAAAGGACAAGAAAAACAATTGAATAAATTGGAAGAACTAGAGGGGCGACTTCCACAAGTGGCGTCAAAAACCGAAACACATCGGCAACAAGCCTTTTACCATACTGATATACTGGTCCTGGCTCATAAATAAAAAAATGAAAAATCAAATATGCCACCATGCCCCAAATAAAATATAAATATTGCCCTTCAGTCAACCCTGCAATCTGCCGAATAAAAGCAACCGTCATTCCAACAATTAATGGAATAAAAACCAAAAAAAACAAAAATTTTATTGCCTGGATAAGCTTAGCGCCCAATTTTCTCTTGTCCTCCCATATACGGTCTTAAAACTTTTGGAATAACAACTTCTCCGTCTTGCGTCTGATAATTCTCTAAAATCGCAACCATGGTCCGAGCAAGTGCAACACCCGATCCGTTGAGCGTATGAACAAAAATTGTTTTTTTAGTTTCTTTATCCTTAAAACGAATATTAGCACGTCTCGCCTGAAAATCCTCAAAGTTTGAACAACTTGATACCTCAAGCCATTTGTCTAAACCAGCCGCATACGCTTCAATATCATAACACTTAGCAGCCGCAAAGCTTAAATCTCCCGTTGCTAATATCAGCACGCGATACGGAAGTTCTAAAAGCTGCAAAATTTTCTCTGCGTTTCCGAGAAGTTTTTCAAGCTCATTATAAGAATTTTCTGGTTTAACAAACTTAACCAGCTCAACTTTATCAAACTGATGCACACGCATCAGTCCCTTCGTATCTTTACCATACGATCCAGCCTCTTTTCTAAAACATGCCGTATACCCTGTATAATAAATCGGCAACTCGTCTTCTCCTAAAATCTCATCTCGATGCAAATTAGTAATCGGAACTTCTGCTGTTGGAATCAAAAACAAATCTTCACCTTCAACCTTGTACATATCATCTTCCATTTTAGGAAGCTGTCCTGTGCCAGTCATTGATGCGCGATTAACTAGAAAGGGTGCAAAAATTTCTGTAAACCCGTGCTCTCTCACATGGACATCAATCATAAAATTAAAAAGCGCACGCTCAAGTCGAGCACCCTGGCCTTTGTAAACAATAAAATTCGATCCTGAGATTTTTGAGGCCCTTTTAAAATCAATAATATTAAGCGATTCAGCAATTTCGAGATGCGTCTTTGGCGCAAAACTAAGCTTTACTTTTTCACCCCATGTTTTTATTTCTTCGTTTTTATCCGGGCCACCCACAGGAACAGAAACATGAGGAATATTTGGAATTCCCATAACAAGCACCTGAAGTTTCTCATCAAGATCTTTAATCTCAGGCTCAAGACAGCTTATCTGCTGAGAAATTTCTTTCATCACTTCAATCTTTTCCTTAGGATCTTTTTTTTCCTTTAGAATAATTGCAATCTCGTCGTTGGCCTTATTTTTCTGCTCTCTTAAGCCATCCAACTTCACTGAAACTTTTCGACGATTTTCATCTAACGCAATCAAAGAATCCAAATCTATTTTATATCCACCACGCGCTATAAGAGCAGATCGAACAACCTTGTCATTGCTGCGCACAAATTTTAAATCAAGCATAATACTCCCTTTATTTAATTTCCAAACGTAATTTCAATCTGAGCAATTAGCTCTTTAGCATCAATCGGCTTAGTCAAATGCATATCTGCCCCTAAATCAAAATGATCAATGATATCATTAGCCGTATCTGATGCTGTTAAAAAAATGATCGGAATATCTTTAGTGCTCTCGTCTGCTTTAAGCTGTCGACAAACCTCTCGACCATCAATCTCCGGCATCACCACATCCAAAAGAATCAAATCTGGCTTACGCGATCTAGCTTGCGCTAATCCTTGTGAACCATTTTCGGCCAAAAGCAAATCATACCCTTGCTTCTCTAAAATCTTTTGAATTGTCAAGCGCTGTCCCGGTTCATCTTCAACAACCAAGATATTCTTTCCCTTTTTCTCAGCACATTTCTCTTTTTTACCGAAAAAATTGCAAATTTTCTTAAATAAACACATGCTCCCTCCTCTTTTGAAACTTTATTTTCAAATGAGCATTTTTATTATATTAGGAATTTATACGACATGCTAGAGGATTCTTAAAAACTTCATTTTTAATAATCTAAAACGATAATCAAAGAATACAACTCTCTCTTTACGAAAACTAATGAAGTTACTATAATATAATAATGAAAATTAAGTTCCGAATATTTAATCGCAAAGCGTTAAGCCTTCCCGAATTGCTCTTAGCGGTTTTTATTTTAGCTTTTTCAATTTCAAGCATCCTTTTGCTTTTTATTCGATGCGGATATCTAAACGAAGCAAATCGAAATCTCAGCCAAAGTGCGATGCACGCCCAATATATCATGGAAGAAATTAAAAATAAGAATTTTACTCAAATGCAGCAAGATGTCAATAATGGATACTGGAACTGGGATAGTGCGACAATAGCATCAAAAGGATTCTCACCATTAGACAACGAAACAACAATAACACAGCGCACAGGCACAAATCCAACAACAGTCACAACAACAATTTATTGGACAGATAAAAATGGGCGCAATCGAAACTACACATTAAGCTCAATCTTTACACAATGATAAATAAAAAAGCATTCACACTCATTGAATTAATGGTCGTCCTTTTAATTTTTACCATTATTTTATCCGGAGTTTATGGTGCGTTTACCATTGCAGGTTCTTTGTACCAAATAGACACGGCTTCCGTGAACATTCAACAACAAGCCCGTCAAGCCATGAACTGGCTTGTAAAAGATTTGCGTGCAAGCTCCACCGGAAGCATCTCAATATCTTATGGTGGTCCAGGTCTTGACGTTGTTACGTTTGATACTCCTTTTGGAACAAATATTCAATACTACGTCACAGCTGGACAACTTATCCGAGAATATCCAGTAGGAACAACTCGAGCTATTGCCAATAATATTTCAACTCTCGACTTTATTCTTTCAGTAAATACACTAAAAATTACTCTTGTCTGCTCAGCGACCGCCCTTAAAAGACCTCTCTCAATTCAATTAATAGAAAAAGTCACATTACGTAACTAAATGAGATCTTTTAAAAAAATGGAAATCTTTCGTTTTATGTATCATACTTAAGGTAGGGAGAAAGATGTAAAAAAGGATCTAAAAATGAATGTAAAAAATAAAAAAGGCATTGCTCTTATAACATCATATTTTATTATTTTTGCTCTTACAATTATGAGTACAGCTTTTTTGGCTCAAAGCGTCTCTGAAAAAAGAACTGCAGAACATTACGCAAAATCAACACAAGCTTTTTGGATCGCCGAAGGTGGTGTCGAACAAACCCTTTGGGAGCTTAACAGCAATGGCTGCAGTAATTGTCAAGCATGCGGATTAAATCAATGCCTAGCAGGAACAATTCCAGGCGTTGGCGATTATGATGTTGTGATTGATCTTACTAACAATACCCTCTCTTCTATAGGATCCGTTCCATCGCGCACTTCAGAAATGTTAGGCTCAAAAACAATTGAAATCAGTCTTTCTGGTGGCTCAAATCCCATTTTTACACATGCCGCATATGCAAACAATGAAATTCAAATTCAAAATAATGTTATTGTTGATAGCTATGATTCCTCAATTGGTTCTTACAATGTCAGCGGAAACATTGCTGCCAATGGAGATATCGGCACCAGCGGAACATCAACCGATATCATTGACATTAATAATAATGCATATATCGCAGGCGATGTCAGTACAGGCCCAGAAGGAACAGTAGACATTGGAAACAATGCAACTATCAGTGGAACAATTTCTGATGAAAATGATAGAATTCTCGAATCTGTTGTTATCCCATCAGTCCTAACCGAATTAACTTCGCAAGGCGACAAAACAGTTGGGAATAATGGCTCCTGGATTCTAACATCTGGAACCTACCGATACGACTCAATCACATTAAAAAACAATGTTGATATGACAGTTAGCGGAGACGTAACTATTTATGTTTCTGGAGATTTTAACGTTAAAAATAATGCCGATATTACAGTGACGCCTGGATCAAGTCTAACATATTACACAGATGGAACATTTCAAATCAACAATAACTCAACAGTAAACAACATGACACAAATTCCTGCCAATTTTATTGTTTACAGCACTTTTTCGGGAGATGACGGCATTCTTTTTAACAATAACGGAGAACTTTATGGAGCCGTATACGCTCCAGACACAGACGTCGAGCTTCGAAATAATGCCGTTACTTATGGTGCTCTTGTAGGAGATACCGTCACCCTCAAAAACAATGCTGGCGTGCACTACGATGAAGATTTAGCTTCTATTTCCTCAGGGTCTTCTTCTGGATATACAATTGCAACATGGCAGGAACTTTAGGACGTCTCGCCGATCTGGTCACGCAAAATTTTCGTCCAACAAATTATTTGATCAAGTGTCTGATCCTTATCAGAAAGAGGATTAATAAAACCTTTTTGTTCGATGATTTCATTATCTTTGAGAGCTAATTTCATCTTATCTAAAGTGTTCGCTTGAACACCTTGAAAACAACAAAAAATCGCGATCTTCTTGTTCTTTAAATTAACATTTCTAAAAAAACTTCTAATCGCAGGCGCATAGCTAAAAGACCAAACCGGTGTTCCAATAACTAAAGCATCATAATCTTCAGGGTTTTTATCAAAAGCCTCAAGCTCTGGAGTTTTGCACATCACAACTTGCCTTCCACCCCAAAAATATTTCATAAAACCTTTCGACTTTACATCGCTTTTGGGCTTAAGCTCTAAAAGATCGCCACCAATTTCACGAGCTACGTTTTCAGCTACAAATCGTGTATTTCCTTCAAAAGAATAAAAAACAACCAATGATTTCATTTTTTATTTTTCCCTAATTTTATATATTTCAAGATACGCCAAGCATACATTCCAAGAATTCAAACAATGCGCGACTATTCAATCTATGCTTTATTTTGATAAGCGGCCACTGCTTTTTTTTAAATTATAATCAACATAACCACACAAAACCTCTTGAACTTTTGTGGAAGGTGGAACAACAAAATAATGAGAAATAATAGCATGCGCAATTTCATGACCTAGCATTCCTAAAGTTGTATCTTCTAGAGAAATATAGATTGTATTCTTGTCAAAGAAATAAAATGATCTTTCATGCATACGATACCCTGAGTATTTTGAAAAAATACTTTCAACAGATTGAGCATTTGGCAAAAACTTGATCTTCCCTCGAAAATTATAACTATGAATATCTAAGATATCAGATGTCTCAAGATAAACCGCATCAATAACATTCGACAATGAACGATTCACATTATCTGATTGTGGATCTAAAATCTGCTCTGGTTGCAAAGAAAAGAAATCAATCTTTTTTAAGATCTCATAAACATCAGATTGCGAAAAAGCATAAATCTCAAAGTATTTACTGTCTGCAATCTTAGTCAAGGATTGTTCTTGCGCCTCAGATTGAGACACAAAAACTAAACTTAAAAACCCGACAAGAAAAACTAAGGTGATAAACCCTATAGATTTTTTAGGCATGTATTTTTAAGATGTTTTAAATTTATTAAGTTTGTCATCTAAAGACTTCAAGGAAGCGTCTATCTTTGCTTTCTCATCTTCAGATATTTTCATCTTAGCGTCACTCAAAAAAGTTTTTAAAGAAGATACCTCATTTTTCATATCTTTAATCTCCTGATTAAGAAATGCCGTCATCGTCTTTAAATGCTCAGGAAGCGACTGCAACTGATCATGATCACGAATTCGAAATGAACGAGTCAGATCTCCAGACTTAACCTCTTCAACTTCTTTAGCTAATCTGAATAAAGGTCCTGAGATTTTATGAGAAACGAAAAGAGTTAAGACTCCCACAGAAATGCCAGAAAAAAGGAAAACAGTGAAAAGTGTTTGCATGGCCAACGGGAACATAAAGTCTGCTGTTGTTTTTGCAATCACGCGCGTATTCTCGATCATAACTGTATTTGAATGACGAGATAAGAATAAAAGGAGCATCAATATCAATAAAGATGAAACAACAACAATAACGCAAAATGCTAAAATAAAATTTGTTTGAAACTTCTTATCAATAAAATAATTTCTTCGCTTATAATTATTTTCCATCGCTCTCTCCTACTATTGGGCCATTAATTTCAAGAAGTTCATAATCAATATCGATAGAGCTTTTTTTAGAAAGAGCATCAATCCACTGCTCAATCAATCTTTGCTGCTTACTTCTAAATAAAAGTTTATGCAGCTGATCTTTAACCTCGTCAAATGTTTTGTCCTTAAACTCTTTATCTTTATGAGCTTCGTACAAAGTCTTCATCTCTTCTTCGCTGACCTGCGGCTGAAATGATGGTTCAGCGCCTTTTTTAGCTATAATGCTTTTAAGAAGCGACTGCTCCCAAAAAAGCTGAATGTCATCTAAGAATTTTTGATCTTTATCTAGATTCATATCTTCAGCTTGTTTTAACATTAATTTTCTTGCAATAAAGACATCCAAAAACGCTTGCTTCCCTCCTTGTGGCACTTGCACAAACAAAGAATTCTCAAACGCCTTGTTGTACTCATCTTTTGTAAAACTCATTTTATCAATCTTAACTGCAATCTTCGATCCATCGTCAGATTTTCCACATCCAACAATAAGCAAAGCAACAATAATTAGCGCAAACATTCTCTTCATAACTTTATCCTTTCTTAATTTATTAATATATTTATTATCTTACTGTAATATGGGGTTATTTCAACCTAAAAATAAAAAAACGGGAAATTTTATAAATTTCCCGCTTTCTATAAAACTATCCTCTCAAATTATATGAGGTCTTGATTAGTGTCCTGATCATCAAGCCAACCGAAATAAGGATCTAACTCTCTTTCCTTCTTTAGGTTAATGTTTTCCTCAATAAATTCATACGCATCAGCATCTAGATTAATATCTTCAAAAGCCTCTTCATCTGTTTCATTTAGAGGGTGATAAAGATAAAAAACTGGTGTTGCTTGAGAAAAAGATGCATAGCGATATGGTTCTAAAATTTCCCAATACGCTTTATCAATCTTTTCGGCTGAAGCTAAAATTTTATCAGAACCCGCCCCTGAAGGACCGAACATCTTAGGTGGCCAAATTTGAACACCATTATAATAAACATATCCTGGAGGATTTAACGGTGCTGGATTCAACGTTCCCGTTAAGAGTGGAATCATTATTCCGCCAGTTATTGTTCCTGTCATATTTCCAAAAACATCCATTGGAGGAGGAATAACGGCATTAACAATATTTGAAATTTGATAGTTCGTTAAATCAACAGACAGCGTTCCTGTAATATCAACATCCAACGGTGTTCCTGTTGGCGTAATTTTTCCATGAGGTGTAAGAATCGAAGAATCACCATTAGCGATAATATGCGGTGTTGTTTGTAAAGAATTTACAGCTACCGATCCATTATTCGCTAAAAGATTAACACCGCTATTATAAGATTCAACAACAGCGTAAAGAGCTCCTGGTGTACCAAAAATCAAATCACCGGTTAATGTCTCGATGTCAATTGTTCCATCAGCTTTTACATAATTTAAAAACATGTCTCCTTGACTATAAAGGTCAACTGCTCCGCCACTTGCAATAATACCTGTCCAGCTTCCTCCGGCGATCATATTACCAACCAACTCTCGGACAAAAATATTTCCAGTCCCAGTGTTCCAAGCATTTGCGTTGCCAAGAGTAAGCGTACTTACTGTATTGACACTATTTTCAATATTAACGTCTCCTAGAGCAATATTCGCAAAATCAATTGCATCAACCTTTGTTTCAATTGCATCTGAGGCTGTTCCTATGCCTCTATAGGCTAATAAACTTGTATATAATGAATCAATATTTAAAGCAGATCCGTTGTTATCAGCGATAGCGCCATTAGTCGCTTCAAGATAAACACCGTTTTTACTTTTAACTGTTCCAAGATACATTTCTTTATTGTCCCATCCTGGAGTTGCATTGTTTAAGCCAGATGCTGTTAGGTAAACAGATCCGTTTGATGCGTCATTAATCACAGAGTCAACATAAAAATCTCCATTTATATCTCTAACTTGGATGTTACCCGAAGTTGAATTATAAGCTGAAAGATTATGCGTATGCACTTCGATCGTGTCACCTGAACCAATTCCGTTTATTGCGCTAAGAAAAATCGAATCTGAATCGATATTCCAATTATCTCCATTAAAATCAACGATCTCTCCATTATTTGAAATCAATGAAACAAGACCATTGTGCGCTGTTAAACCTGACACAGCAGGATTCGTATCTTTCCCTAGAAGAATATCTCCGTATGCATCCAAGATAATGTCTCCTAAGTTTGCATTGGCAATCATGACATTAAGATCCCCTGCAGTTTGAGACAAGTGAATCCCTCCGTCATTCCAATTGCTAGCAATTAAATTTAAAATTCCATTAATCGCATAAGGTCTAATTTCTAATGAATCTGAATTTGTCCCGATGCCATTCTTAGCAACAAGCTTAACGGTGTCAGCTGTCAAATTAATAATACTTCCATTGCCATCAAGAATGCTTCCCTGGTTTGATGTCAAAAAAATCTCATTTGGACCATTAGAAGTGTTGGCCATAACCTGTCCTAAATTCATATTGCCATCAGATGTAATTTTGATATCACCTGCTGTTGAATTGTTGACGTTAACAACATTAAGATCACCTAAAATATCTGTAACGCGAATTCCATTCGTGAAATTAAGTGCGTAAAGATCATTAACATCT